>JBDNGP010000255.1:0-11701 GCA_041689265.1 Verrucomicrobiota bacterium | reverse complement strand
GGGATGAACCTTGGTCGCGGGTTCAGCCGCTTTGTCTTTTACGATTGGCCGGCCTTCGTTCGCCCACTGAAAGATCGAGCCTTCCAAGTTGAACACATTGGTCAACCCCAGTTTCGCCAGGCGTTGCGCAAGCGCCGAGGATCGGTAGCCCACGGAGCAATACACGACGACGGGGCGGTCGGTTGCAACTATCGCCCTAATGTCGTTGAGCTTCGCGTTCGGTTTTACGTTCTTTGCATCGGGTAAATGACTGACCTCGAATTCTTCAATTTCCCGGACATCCAGCAGAACGGGTTGCGGGCGGTTTGTGTCGCTCAACCAGGCCGCAAGTTCGCCGGTCTGGAGCTGGTGAACGTCGGGAAACCGTTTGCGCACGAGATCCTTGATTCCCTGCATGCCGTCAGTTTCCGGATCGAATCCATGGACGAGCAACCCGCCGGAAAGCAGGAAGAGCCAGAAACCAAGATGTCGCGCGATCGAACTCACGGCGGCGACGATAACACATTCGCGAATTGACGCCATTCATCGATTTGTTCAGTTACAACATTTTCAGCGACTTGTAGGCGGTGGTCCGGGTAGTACCGAAGTAAATGAACAACATGAATCAAGCAAGCGACACGCACAGCAAGATGATCGGCTACATTCTCTGGATCTTCGGATTCATGGGAGCTCACCGGTTTTACTACGGGAAAAAGCTCACCGGCATCCTGTGGTTCTTCACACTGGGACTGTTTTTTATCGGCTGGATTGTCGATCTGTTCCTGATCCCGTCGATGGATGCCGAGGCGGACCGGCGGTATGCGGCGGGCGACACGGACTATTCGCTCGCCTGGATTTTGTTGGTGTTTCTCGGAATCTTCGGGATCCACCGTTTCTATCAGGGCAAAATACTCACCGGTTTGCTCTATCTGTTCACCGGAGGGCTGCTCGGAGTCGGACTTGTTTATGACCTGCTCACGTTGAACGAACAGGTGGATGAGCTGAATCGGCGCGGAAACTGAGCTTGGCTTTGACAAAGTCTTGTTCAATCGAAACAGTCTTGCCCGAGTCCAACACTGAAATTGTCCCGAATGAACAAAGGTATATTTATTCCCGCGCTGCTGGCGGCGAGTCTAGGCACCGCCGGTGCCGTTGATTTTCAAACCCAGGTCAGACCGGTCTTCGAGGCCAACTGTGTTGCCTGCCACAAGCCCGGCAAAACCGAGGGCGACCTCGACATGACGTCGCTCGCGAGCATCCTCAAGGGCGGCAGCAGCGGCGACGTGCTCAAACCGGGCGATCCGGACGGGAGCTATCTCTTCGAGACGTTGACCATGGCTGCGGACGATGACGAACTGATGCCGCCCGCTTCCAAAGGCGGTCCGCTGCCGAAAGAGATCGTCGGCATCGTGAAGGAATGGATTGCCGAGGGCGCGAAATGGCCGGAAGGCGTCGCGCTCCAACAGCGTGCGCGGGTTGATTTCGTGGAGGACATCCAGCCGATTCTCGAGTTCAACTGCGTGAGCTGTCACCGCGCCGGAAACGACGAGGGCGGACTGGTTCTCGACAACAAAAAGGACGCCTTCACCACCGGCGACAACGGACCGAACATCATTCCCTTCGACGCAGAGAAAAGCGCGGTTCATTTTCTGACAGTTCTCGACGCAGATGATGATGACCTGATGCCCCCCGCAAAAAAGGGAGGTCCGCTGGCGGAGGAGAAGACGAACCTGCTGCGCAACTGGATCTTGCAGGGCGCGCCGTGGCCGGATGGCGTGACGCTAGTGGCCCGCAAAGCGACGTTGGCCGAAGCCGGAAGCGAAACCGAGAAAGTGCGGTTGGTTCGCGAGCGCATCATGGCGAACCACAAAGACGTCTCCCCCGCCGACATGAAGAAGTATGAAGAAATGATTCCCGGGTCCGACGCCTATTTCAACATGATACCGATCCCTGCCGGAGAATTTGTGATGGGCAGCCCGGAATCCGAGAAGGGGCACAAGCCCGACGAAGGCCCGCAGATCAAAGTGAAGATTGATCCGTTCTGGATGGGCAAGACCGAGGTCACCTGGAACGAGTTTGAGCTGTTCATGTATCCGCATCAGGAAAAGATGGTCCGCGAACTGAAGAAGCTGGATCCCGAGTTCAACGAAATGACCGACGCCCTCGCCCGTCCGACATCGCCGTACGTTGAAATGAGTTTTGGCATGGGCAAGGACGGCTATCCCGCGATCAGCATGACGCAACACGCCGCCAACAAATATTGCGAATGGCTGAGCGCGAAGACCGGGCAGTTCTATCGGTTGCCCACCGAAGCCGAATGGGAATACGCCTGCCGCGCCGGCACGACCACCGCCTATTATTGGGGTGACGACATTGAGGAGATCGAAGACTACGCGTGGTATGGCATGAACAGCGACTGGAAGTATCAGAAGGTTGGCAAAAAGAAACCCAACGCATTCGGCCTCTGCGACATGCACGGCAATGTTGCCGAATGGGTGCTCGACGGTTACGACCCGGAATTCTACGCGAAGAACCAGGCCGGTCTCGACAATCCCTGGAACGAAGCGCAGACCGAGTACAACCGGGTCGCCCGCGGTGGTTCGTGGGACGACGATGATCCGCTCGTTCTTCGCAGCGCCGTCCGCCGGGTGTCCAATCCGATGTGGAAGCAGCAGGACCCGCAACTCCCGAAAAGCATCTGGTATCTGACCGATGCCCAGTTCCTTGGATTCCGGATTGTGCGTCCGCTGGAGGTGCCTTCAGCCGAGGAAATGGAGAAAATATGGAACAGCAACGCGAAGAAGGACTGATCTTCCGGCCTGCGTCCGCATGGTGTGTAAATCATCGACAATACTGCAAATCGACCAATACTGCCGAACGACCCACCGGTTCGCGCCTGTTTGAATAGGCTGTTCAACACCCGACGTCGAACCGTCTCCAAAAATTAACAGTTCACTTTATGAATGATAAACAATCCGACCCAAGAAGCATCCTCGATCGTCGGGGTTTTCTCAAAACGTCCTCCGCCGCGGTTGCGGGAGCGGCGCTCTCCAGCCTGATCATCGAGCGGACCGCGCACGCGGCGAGCACCGACGAGATCAAGATCGCCCTCATTGGCTGCGGCGGACGCGGGTCTGGTGCGGCGGATCAGGCGCTGAACACGCAGTCGATCGGGCCGGTCAAGCTCGTCGCGATGGCCGATGCGTTCGAAGATCATTTGAACGGCAGTCTGGAAGGTTTGAAAGAAAAACACGGTGCGCGGGTGGATGTCCCGAAAGAACGACAGTTCATCGGATTTGACGCCTACAAGGACGCCATCAGCTTGGCCGACGTCGTCATTCTCGCCACGCCTCCCGGTTTCCGCCCCTATCATTTTGAAGAGGCCGTGCGGCAGGGCAAACACGTGTTCATGGAAAAACCCGTCGCCACCGATTCGCCCGGCATCCGCAGGGTGTTGAAGGCGGCCGAAGAGTCGAAGAAAAAGGGTCTGAAAGTAGGCGTCGGGCTGCAACGCCATCATGAAAAAGGCTACCTCGAAACGATCAAACGGATTCAGGACGGCGAGATCGGTGACGTCAACGCCCTGCGTGTTTACTGGAACGGCAACACGCCGTGGGTCCGCAAGCGCGCTGATCTGGACAAGCAATACGGTCGAAAACTCACTGAAATGGAATACCAGATGCGCAACTGGTATTACTTCGTCTGGATGTGTGGTGATCATATCAACGAGCAGCACATCCACAACATCGACGTCGGCAACTGGGTAAAGGGCAAATACCCGGTCCGCGCGAACGGCATGGGCGGAGTACAGGTTCGCAAAGGACCGGACTACGGGGAAATTTTTGACCATCACGCCGTCGAGTTCATCTTCGATGACGACAGCCGGATGTACAGCCAGTGCCGTCACATCGTCGGTTGCTGGAACAGTGTTTCCGAGCACGCCCACGGCAGCAAAGGCATCGCGGACATCAGCCGGTTCCAGATCAAGGGCACCGAACGCTGGCGTCATGATTCCAAGGGCGATACCAACCCTTACCAGCAGGAGCACAACGAGCTGTTCACCGCCATCCGCAACAACAAGGACTACAACGAAGCGGAGCGCGGCGCGATGAGCACGATGACCGCGTTGCTCGGTCGCATGTGTACCTACTCCGGCAAGGAGATCACGATGGAAGAGGCGCTCAAATCGGAGAAGAACTACTTCCCGGACAAGCTCGCCTGGGACGCCCTGCCAAAATCATTACCCGGACCGGACGGAATGTATGACGTCCCGCTGCCAGGTATTTACGACGTGATGTCGTAAGAGTTGATCGAAATCAAATTCACGAAGCCGGGCGGAAACGCCCGGCTTTTTTATTCTGTAGATGCGGGCAAGCTTCCCGCAACTTCCCCCATTGCATACTTGTTGAAGACTCCTGCGTTTGACAAATTCTCCGGCACCTCCGTATGGAAGCGAATCCCATCAGGATCTCGGACACAGTAAAAACAAACCGCCCGACGGAGCTGCCCTTTGCGGATTTCACGGGTCGAATGCAGGCACGGTTGCAATTGCTGTACGAACTGCCCCTCCAATTTGCCTCCGAGAGCGATCTGGGAAAACTCTATGACCTCATCCTCCACCGCGTGGTGGACCTGATCGAGGGGGCGCACCGAGGTACTCTGATGGTGCTCGATCCGGTCTCTGGCAAGCTCGCGCTGCGGGCTGCCATCCCGCAGGATGATCCGCCGATCAGCCGCACGCTGGTCCAGCGGGCGATCACGGAGGAAGGCGGCTTCATCTGGTCAGCCACAGACGACGTGGATGTTTCACAAAGCGTCCGGAATTACGGCATCAAGACGGGCATGTATGCCGCCCTGATGTGGCATGGTTCGCCCGTCGGCGTGCTCAGTGTCGACAACCCCGAACGAGGCAGCGCCTTCGACGCCAAGGACCTCAAGTTTTTGATGGCAGTGGGCCACTACGCGGCCTCAGCCATCGCGAACCATTTGTTGCGTCACGACATCGAGCAAAGCAACCGGACGTTGCAGCATCTGCTGGCCAGTTTTTCACCAAAACTCCGGGGGACACTGATGGACCACGCCAAGGCCGGGCGTTTGCGGCCGGGCGGGAAAAAATCCGACGTGACGATACTGTTCTCTGATTTGAGAGGTTTCACCCGAACCACAACCGAGCTTGGCACGGACGCCGTGGTGGAAATGCTGAACGAATATTTCTCGGCACTCGTAGATGCGATATTCAAGCATGACGGTACGGTGGACAAATTCATGGGAGACGCCATCCTCGCGGTGTTTGGATCGCCGGAAGCGGACCCGCTCCAGCACCAAAAAGCCGCAGCAGCGGCGCTGGAAATGCGCGATGCCATGAACACCATCAACTCACGGCGACGGGCCGAAGGGAAAGCCGCGTGTGACATTGGAATTGGAATTCACTGCGGCGAAGTGTTGCACGGCTTCATCGGTGCCGACGAACGGATGGAGTTCACCGTCATTGGTGACGCTGTCAACATGGCCTCGCGTCTCTGCTCGGCGGCGGAATCCGGACAAGTGCTCGCAAGCGGCAGGCTGGCCGGGCTGTTGGATGACACCGTGGTGAGCACCGCTGTTTCCATCTCCACCAAACACAACGAGTTAAATCAGGCTTTCGATTTGAATCGTCCTTTCGTGGGGTGAAAGGAAACGAAGTTCTGGATGCCCTGTACGAACGTCTTTGAGTGCTCAAACCCAAATTAGCGGTACGGGCAGAGTTGACTACAATGAAATTTCCACCCCGTAGCTGACGTCGTCACTCGCGACCGAATGACGACCGTTCTCTAAAACTGGAATCAACCATGGCATCCATTGTGGAGTCTCCTTTTCATAGACCACTGCTGACGCCAAGCTAGGCCACTGCACACGCTGAACGACGATGCTGTCGTATTTTGGAGACGAGCGAAGCAACCAGATGGCCCGATCCTTGATCTGTCCCGTGATGGTAAAATCAAGCACAACACCGCTCTTCAACAAGGGAGGGATGATTGTAACAGTGGCGTTGACGAAATTGAAATTTCCAGGATTTGTGAGAACTACCGTCGGAACGTCTCCGAATTCGTGACCACCCAGAAGCAGGTCAAGCTTCCCGTCGCCCGTCACATCCACAAGATCTATCGAGTAGAAATGCTTTTGCGATATGGCGTCTGGAAATCGTCTCACAGGATCCCGCTTGAACGAGCCCAGCCCCTCATTCAAAAACACGGTGAATGGTTCCTGGGCATTGCTGTTGACGGCCAATACATCCACCGCCCCATCGTTGTTGACGTCGGCAGCGGTCGCCCCGTGAAAAAAACCAATGTCGCGCGCGGCATCTCTAACTTGAAAGGTGCCGTTGGGTTGGCTAAGAACAACCTTGTTGCGCTCACCCGGATACGGAGGCCTGTCATATCCGTGGCAGGCGACAAACACATCCGGGCGACCGTCCCGATTGAAATCGGCTACAATCGCTTTGCGCGGATGAATCCCGCCCTTCCCGTGAATCAACAGGCCGGGCTTCGGTTGAAACGAACCGTCCGACTGGCGCATCCAGAACCCCGTGTCGCTCGGCGTCGCCTCCTCAATGGGCTTGTTGGAGTCATAAGTAGGCACGGCCGCAAACATATCGGTTGCACCTCGCCCAAAGAAATCTCCGTAAGCGCGGGCGAGTATCGCCCCGGAGTCCAGTGGCAACCTTTGGGGCGTCAACCCGATCGACTTGAAGTTCGCGTACGAATTTCTGGCAACGAATGTCGGCGGGCTTTCTCGTGCATTGTCATCAAGCGAATGCTGCCCCACCGGACGACCGGACTCCGCAGCCGAATCCTCCGGAAAAGACACAATCCGGATGTCCTTGAACGAGATCCGCGCCCCAGGTGCGATCGCGAGTCCGATGACGCCACTGACCGGTCGCGCGCCGGGCATGTTGTCCTCAACGACCGCGCAGACCTGCCCGTTTAACATATGTGTCACCTTGTTGCCCCGAGCAATCACCGCACCTTCATTCCAGCCGTTCTGATTGACACTGGCACGAATCAGATTGGCACTGACGTCGAGCTGGCCGAGGTTGTCTACCCGCCGGTTGGGTTTCCCTTTCCCGTCCCAAGGGATTGGAGCGACCGCAGTTCGCGCCCCAAAGATTCCCAGCCCGCCACGACCAGATTTATATTCCGGGCGCGCTCCCTTCGCGCCGGATTCAAACAGATTGCCGATCTCACTGCCCTTGTTGTTGTGGTCCACGACGACATATTGGTAACCAAACACCGCCCAGTTGCCAAGATCCTCTCCACGATAGGCCACGCCGGAGTTGCCCTCGGGAAAGGTGAACGAAAACCGCAGCTCAAAATTCGCGGGAGTGCCGTTTGTCCAGATGAGAAAACTGTTATCCTTCGTGTCGTTGGCTTCGCCAACAATGGCGCCATCTTTCACTGACCAGTACCGTGGATCACCACTCCAGCCGGTCAAATCCCTCCCGTTGAATAGCGACACGAAGCCAACTTCTGCCGGCGACTCGATGGCAGCTAGCTTAGGTTCCGGCGTCAGCGCCTCCTTGTCGATCGTGTCGGTCTGAATGTCGAGAACGCCCGACACACTTCGTTTTTCGGAATTTTGGGACGACGATAAAAACCTCCAACCAAAGCCACCAATGGCAAGGACAAGCATCACGGCAAGAACCACACCAACGATTTTCTTGGATGTCCCCTCGGAGTCTGCCGTGGGTTCGTAACCGACCGGTTCATGCACTTCGTCCGACCGTTGATAGTCCCCGGTTCTGTTGCCAAGAACAGCGTGAGCTTCGTCTGCCGGCCTTCCCAGACCGATCCATGCCGCAACTGCCGTCACCGATTGGGGTCGTTCTTCCGCGTTCTTCGCGAGACAGGCGAGAATCAAAGCGGAGACATCGGGTGGCACGTCGTTTTCCAGTTCCAGATCCGCCAGACGATCCTCGATCGGAGTCGCCGACACTTCCTGCACCTGCCGGTAGATGTCTCCCGTATAAAACGGCGGCTTGCTGGTGAGCAATTCATAGAGCGTCGCGCCGATTGAATAGATGTCATCACTCGGACGCGGTGCCGCGCTGTGCATCTGCTGGGGGCTCATGTACACGGGTGTCCCGCTGCTGCCCCATTGCCGGGTCAGCCGGCTGATCGAGTCCGTCGCCGTGGCCGCGATGCCGAAATCGGCGAGTCGCAATCTCCCATTCCCATCCAACAACATGTTCGCGGGTTTGAGGTCGCGGTGAACAACGCGTTCCGAATGGGCGTATTCGAGTGCGTCGCAGAGTTGCCGGATCAACGGCGTGAGAAAACTCCAGGAGAACAGCCGGTGGGGTTGCTGGGCTTTCAACGAGGCCATCGACGTGCCTTCAACGAATTCCATGGAAATGAAGGGCGGTTCGCCGTCGGCCTCAAACAGATCGTGGATGCGAATGATGCTCGGGTGGCTGAGTTTCCGGCTCTTGCGAGTCTCGCGCCGCATGTCGTCCAGCGCCTCGGCGTCGTGAGAAATCTCTCCGCGCAAAAATTTTAGCGCCACCTCCTCGTCGAGCCGGGAATCATGGGCCAGCCAGACAACCCCCATGCCGCCCTGGCCAAGCAGTCGGATCAACCGGAACCTCCCGGCTCCCACAAGCTGTCCTGCCGAAAACCCGCCCACGTGGTTGGGTGCGTCCTCTGAAAATCCATCCGCTCCATCTTTCATTGGCCGCCTTCTACCACAACGGTTCCCTTCTTGCCAATCGTTTAATTCGGCCCGAAATTCTGCCGTCGGAATCCTGCCAACGTTCCCGTGCGATTAACGCCATTCAGAGAGTTGCCTGACGGTCTCAAACGCGGCGGCTGAGATCACGATCCGGCCGGACTCTACCAGCTGCGTTTTCGTCGCGTGGTAGATCAGATCGAAAGTCCACGACCCACGAATCGCCTTGAGCGCTGCGCCGACGTTGGATCGATCTGCCGTGCCTGACACGCAGGTGTGGGGCACACCGCCCTTTTTAGAAGATCGACTTTTCAGGGCATCGACATTTTATTGCCGGGGACGAGGCCATACGGAGAGGCTCGCCACGTTGGAACTGGCACTCCGGTTCCCCGCCGTCAGTTCGTAAACGGCGGCAATTCTGAAAAATATCAAATAATCTCCGGGTTCAGGCATCTACATTATCGTGAGTCATTTATTGAAACTTGTTTTGGCGACGATCCTGACGCTGGCGGTCGCCCCCGTCTCGGCCGCTACTCAAACGAAAGCCGACCTTCTGTTGGGCAACGAAGTCGCCGCGCCGGGGTCGCAAATTCTTGCCGGTGTTCGCCTGACGATGCCCGACGGATGGCACACGTATTGGCGAAACCCGGGCGACTCCGGCATGGCCACCGAGATTGACTGGCAACTCCCGAAAGGCGTCACGGCTGGCGAGATCCGGTGGCCGATTCCCGAGAAGTACGAGTCGGAAGGATTTTACACCTACGTCTATCATGACGAGGTGGTGCTACTCGTTCCGCTAACGGTTTCTGCCGACGCGCCGATGGGGCCGACGGAAATTCGCGCCAAGGTAAAATGGCTCGAGTGCAAGGAGGTTTGCCTTCCCGGCGGTGGCGACGTGAACGCGTCGCTCACGATTGCGGCGGCAGGTCGGTCGTCGTCAAACGCGGCGGTCTTGGAAACGTGGCAAAAAAAACTGCCGCAACCTGCGGACGATCTCGGCGTTTCCGCTCATTGGGAAAGCACGGGAGTGGACGAACGCCCGCTGATCATTCAATCGCAGTTTCCGGAAGGGGCCGTGCTCACTGATTTTCTGCCCTACCTGAAATCAGGTTACGAAATCGGCGCGCCGACCGAAGTCGTTTCAAAGAACGCTTCTGAAGTTCGCTTGCGTAAAAAGGTGCTGGTCTTCGAAGAGGACGCGTGGCCGACCGCGATCAACGGCATCCTCGTCGGCAAAGCAGGCGACAACGCCGTGGCCTACGAGATCACGCGCAAAATTGAATCTGGTGCAACCGTCGCGAGCACAGTGGCGGGCGGCCCGGTCGGTGACACGATCACCGGGGTTGTGGTGCCGAAAATCGGATCGCTCTGGCAGAACCTGTTCTACGCGTTTCTCGGCGGGTTGATTCTGAACATCATGCCGTGCGTGTTGCCGGTCATTTCGCTGAAGATTCTGGGCTTCGTGCAACAGAGCAAGGAATCGCCCGGTCGCGTCCGCACGCTGGGCCTGATCTACGGATTGGGTGTGCTCGTTTCGTTTCTCGTGCTGGCCGCCGTGGTCATCGGATTGCAACAGGCCGGCAAGGCGGCGGGATGGGGAATGCAATTTCAAAACCCGCAGTTCCTCGTCGTCATCACCGTGTTGGTCACACTGGTCGCGATGAACCTGTTTGGCGTGTTTGAGTTCAATCTTGGCGGCGGCGCGATGAACGCCGCGAGCAAACTCAGCGGCGGCGAAGGTTCCGGCGGTGCGTTTTTCAACGGTGTGCTGGCGACCATTCTGGCGACGCCCTGCACTGCCCCGTTTCTTGCGCCTGCGCTTGGCTTCGCGTTCGCGCAACCGCCGATATTGATCGTGGTGTTCTTCCTGACCATCGGGGCCGGTCTGGCATTCCCTTACGTGGTGCTGAGCTTCCAACCAGCGTGGTTGAAATTTCTTCCGAAACCCGGTGCGTGGATGGAGAAGTTCAAAATCGCGATGGGCTTCCCGATGCTGGCGACGGCTTTCTGGCTGTTCTCGCTGGCGTCAAACCGGTTCGGAAAATCGGGCACGCTGTGGCTCGGATTATTTCTCGTGCTCCTCGCGTTGGGCGCGTGGATCTACGGCGAATTTGTTCAACGCGGTCGGAAGGCGCGAATGATCGCGGGGATCATTGCCGCGATGGTCGTTTTGATGGGTTACGTTTTCACTTTGGAAGGCCAGCTTCATTGGCGGGTGAAGCCGGTGGCGTCTGCTTCGAATGCGACAATCGAGTCTGGCGGGATCGCCTGGCAACCCTGGTCATCCGAAGCCGTCGCCAAGGCACAGGCTGCGGGGCGTCCGGTCTTCGTCGATTTCACGGCCGACTGGTGTGTGACCTGTCAGGTCAACAAGAAGACCAGCATTGAAATCGAGTCTGTCCGCAAGAAATTGAAGGAGATCAACGCGGTCACGTTGCTCGGTGATTTCACGGTCGAAGATCCGTTGATCTATGCCGAACTGCAGAAGTTCGGCCGGGCCGGTGTGCCGTTGGTGCTGGTCTATTCGGCCGACGCGACGCAGGAACCTAAACTCCTTCCGGAAGCGCTGACGCCCGGCACCGTTCTCAGCGCACTGGACTGGGCGGCCGGGAAAAAGCTGACTGCCCGTTGAGGCCATTTGGGCCAAATTCCCTCGCGCGAAGGCGGGCAGGAGGATCACTGCAAGAAACGTGTTCCGGAAATGGCTACCTGCCGTTATGGGTGTTACTTGAACTCTGTCAATTTTCCCGCCGTGCGTGCCGTCGGCAGCACCACCACAGCAACCCACCACCGCAAATCAACAGCACCCAGGTCGAGGGCTCGGGAACTTGACCTGCGAAGATCATCTCGCCGGGGACCGTGTTGTAGGCCCAGTCCTTGATGACCCCGCCGTTGAGCGTGTTCTCCGGGTAGATGTCCGGAATTTCCAAATTGATCCACCCGTAGTGCGTCTGGTCATCAATCAAGAACCGCACACCGATATACGCGTCCACTCCATCCTGCCACGGGCCGGAAGTTC
>JBDNGP010000254.1:0-22787 GCA_041689265.1 Verrucomicrobiota bacterium | reverse complement strand
TAACTAAGCGCCATTCAGGGCTGCTCACGCTAATGGTGGACCCCTTTATGGCCCGTTTCGGGGCACCGGTTGGCTGTTCGGATCGATGCCATGTAGGGCCGTGAACTGCGCGTCCTGCCAGGCCTGCCATTTCCTGCCCTCTGGAGTGCGGGACCAGATGATAAAGGCGGAGGAACCCATTCGTATGTCGTACAGAATTTCGTCATACAGATACTCGTAGCCATTGTTCCGGATCTGCCGATAACGAAACACACTGTGCTTGATGGAACTTGCTGAAGCTTTCTGAAAATCCGACGGTTCATTTTCCAAAAGGTTGTTTGCCCAGAGTTCAAACTCCGGCCGGCCACTGGACCCAAGCGCGCCAAACAACGAACCGTGCAAGGTTGAGAGGACAAGGTTCTTCGAGGCTTCCAAGCTTCCCTTCTGCTGCGTTATGTAGTCCTCTGACCACGGCTCATAGCGGTTCCAACTGTTCTCATCGGTCATCTGCATCAAAAAATTCCAAGCGCGGTCGCTGTGGCGTGCCAGCACCCCGATCTTCTTCACCACTCCCAACTGAATCGCGTTATCCTTGCGGGTGAGTTCCTTGCCCGCGTATTCCTCCATGACGGAATAGCGCAGCGTGTCAAACGCCCGGTCATTCTGGCTGAAGCCCAACGCCCAGATGATGCCGTACTTTTCCAGCGGCGTGGAATACTTGAAATACTCCCGCACCAACCGGTCGACCTGGTCATCGGAAAGTTTTGGGATCAGAGAGGGCTTGACCGGTTGTCCGGGGTTTTCGATCACCTGCTGGACAAACGCCTCAGCCGCATCCTCATCGGGCGGCGCAGGCTCCACCATCGCAGCTTCTTCAACGTTCGGAGTCTGTCCCATGTTGGCGTGAGCCACCGGGTTGGTTCTCTGGAGCGCACCCGTGGCGACCGCAACTGAGCCGGCCTCGACGGGTTGGCGTTTACCCGGACGCATCGCAAGCCAGAGCATGACCACACCGGCGACCACGATTACGAGCCACAACAGATTGTTTCGGGATGAGGTCATGGTAACGTCAAAGGCCCAGCACTTGGAGAGGGGCAGATTCGAAACTGGCTACCTCGGCACCGTTCACTTCATTTTTGCTGGCACTATTATTATACATGATCGCATTCGGATCGCTCCGATGCTCAAGCCCGTTCAGATGCCCGTATTCATGAACCACAGTAATTCCAGAAGCGCCACTGTCGAGGACCATTGAATCCGAAGGGGGAACAGCGTAACCGGAGAATATATTGGTGATTCCTGGGTTTTCGGGGTATTCGATCTCAATTGCAGTTACGGTTTTCACATTCGCAAAACTCGCATCAAGCAAATTGTCCAGATTGTCACCGTCTCGAATGAAATCGAACTTGCCATCTTGAAATTCCGTAGGAAACACTGAATTCGCTGCCGGTTTGATGATGAACTCGACATAACATCCCTGATCCTCGCTGGCACCGGAATTTCCGTCGCCGTCATCGTCCTTCCCCATGGCATCGCTGCCAAAGTCAAACGCGATCTGCCAGTCGCGATAGGCGGCATTGGGGTGCCTGGAAGAAGTCAGCGTCTGCCGTTTGTGTGCATCTACCTGAACATCGAAACCATAGGAATTTACTGTGGCGTATACGGTGGAACTGAGGGTGGCGTTCGCATCCACCCTTCTAAACCGCCGGAAATCCGGATTCAAAAACGCCCCGCCAACATGAATCTGGTCATGTGCCAATTGCTGACTGGCCGTCGGGGTAATACCGTTCCATGCCGTGTATGCCCAAGCCGACGCGACCAGCAGGACATATTTCTGGCTTCGTTCGGACCCGCCGGTTTTCATATTCACAAGCGTATTTTTACTTCGCCATTCAGAGTAACCTTGTTGCCCAAATTGTATGTGTTCCCACGCGGGCCACGGCATGTCCGCCAGGCAGCAGTTCCAGGTGTCTCCACTAAACAATTTGTATTTGTAGGCAGAACCATCCCACTGCCAGGCCTTGTAGGTTTGAGTCGACCGTTCCATGCCGTACCTCCACTGGAATATCGGACTGTAAACGTAGTCGAGCTGTTGCAAGCCACCGCTTTCCCGGGTCATGCTCAATTGAGACTCATGCTTGGAACCATCTGAATAGTGCTTTGTCCAATTGTCCGTCACATTTTGTGTGACAAGCTGCGGTGCCGTCCATTGTCCCTGTGCTGGTAATTGGGCAAGTAGTCCGAGGAGAAGAATCAAGGAAGGGACAGCCAATATTCCGCATCGCGCGGTCTTGGCATCTGGGCGGATTTCACGCACCAGCAATGCAGAATTTACTACGCTCCAAACACTGTGACCATGGGCATTGTTTGTTTGATTGAGGTTCATAATATGGTTTGATTTAGTTTTTGAACACTTCCGTTTTCCACTCACAACGAACGTGAATCGGCTTTCTACTAGCCCCCCCCCCAGCTGGACTCTGTCAAGCGCATTTATAGGCTGTAGAATGGTAAATCTTTGGCGAGCAAGGGGTCCCGCTATTTCGTGGTTTGACTCACCCCCAGATCCCCGCCGTGCTCAGTTTCTACCAAACTCATCGCTCCGTCAGGAGATTGACCTGCTCACGCGGAAGATCTTTGGTTGTCGCAGCGAGAAGCGTTCGGTTGATCAGCACGAGCGTGATTCACCACCCGGTGTGTTTCAGGAGGAAGCCATTTCTGCGCTGCATCTGGTCGAGATCGGTTCCCGCTGTTGACTCCAAAAACCGCATCCCTTTTGCGCTCCCCACTTTACCGACCTCTCGCCAGATCTTCCAGACAACGCGCAAGCAGCGCGGTCCAGCCTGTCTGGTGGCTCGCTCCGAGGCCTTTGCCGGTGTCGCCGTGGAAGTATTCGTAGAAGAGGACGAGGTCCTTCCACGGTCCGGATTCCGCGTAGCGTTTCGCATCGCCGTGACACGGTCTTCGGCCCTGATCATCCGGCATCGCCAGTCGGGTGAGTCGCCGGGCGATCTCACGGGAAACGTCCTGCAGGTTCATCATATTGCCGGAACCGGTCGGGCATTCCACTTGAAACGTGTCGCTGTAAAAGTGATGATATTTCTCGAGAGCTTCGATCAGCAGGTAATTGATCGGAACCCAGACCGGTCCACGCCAGTTGGAATTGCCACCGAACATCGCCGTGGTCGATTCACCGGGCACGTAGTTCACCGAGTATTCCTCGCCGTCCTGCTTGAACACATACGGCTTCTTCTCGTGGATCTTTGAGAGGGATCGGATTCCGTAAGGCGACAGGAATTCATTCTCGTCGAGCATGTATTTCAGCACGCGCACGAGCCGTTCGCGGGACGGAATCGCCAGCAGCTGACGGCCGTCACGGTATTCCATGTAGGACGTCGTGCGTTTGAGATCATCGCGATTGTTCAGGAACCACTCCGCGCGTTTTGTGAATCCGGGAAGTCGCTGCATGTCCTCAGCTTCCACGGTCTCGACGGCGATCAGCGGAATCAAACCGACAAGCGACCGCACCTTGAGCGGAATGCTCTGGCCGTCAATGTGGATGCGGTCGTAGTAAAACCCGTCTTCCTCATCCCAGAGCCCGGTGCCATCCATGTGATTCATCGCGTCGACAATTGCGACGAAGTGTTCGAAAAATTTCGACGCCATGTCGGCGTAAGGCGAATCCTTCTGCGAAAGCTTGAGCGCGATCGAGAGCATGGTCGTGCAGTAGAACGCCATCCACGCCGTGCCGTCCGCCTGTTCCAAATGCCCGCCGCCGGGCAATGGCTTGGACCGATCGAATACACCGATGTTGTCCAGCCCCAGGAAACCGCCGGCAAACAGATTTTTGCCATGCGCGTCCTTCCGGTTCACCCACCAGGTGAAGTTCATCAAGAGCTTTTGGAACACGCGTTCGAGAAAATTGCGATCGCGCTGGTTCTTGCTGCCGGTGATCTTGTAAACCCGCCAGGCCGCCCAGGCGTGCACCGGCGGATTGACGTCACTGAAGGAATATTCATACGCCGGGATCTGGCCATTCGGGTGCATGTACCATTCGCGGAGAAACAGCAGCAGTTGAGATTTGGCGAAGTAAGGGTCGACGCGCGCGATCGCGACCATGTGAAACGCAAGATCCCACGCGGCGTACCACGGATACTCCCATTTATCCGGCATCGAGATGATGTCACGGTTGAACAGGTGAGGCCAGTCGGAGTTTCGCCCCCAGCGACGCTCGGGAGGTGGAGGCGGTTGATTTGGATCGCCGTCCAGCCAGCGTTTCACATCGAAATGATAGAACTGTTTTGACCACAGCAAACCGGCGTAGGCCTGACGCATCACGCTCCGCTCCTCATCGCTCATGGAGCCCGGAGCGCGGGCGGAGAAATATTCCTCGGCTTCAAGCTGTCGGTCGGAGAACACCTTGTCGAATTCATGACCGAATGCGCTGGCCGGCTTCTCCTTGTCCGCCACCAAACGCAGCTCGACGACCACCGCCTGACCGGGATCGAGACTGAGATGATACCACACGGCGGATTTGGTTCCTTCATGCGCCGGATTCACGGAATCCTCCCGACCGTCGACAACGCGTTCGTGAAATGCGTCCTTCACAAACGCGTGGGAGGGTTCGTGACCAAACAGTTTGACCACGTTGGTTTCATTCTCCGTGAACAGGAACTTCGGCACCTGGTTCTCCGGACCGTGGCCCGCATACAAGACCATGTTTCCCAACGTTTGGTGATCGGCGTGAATGCAGTTTCCGACGTCCAGGTGAAGCTTCGGCTTGGTCGTTTCATCCTCCTGCCCACCCCCCCAGCTCCAGGTATTGCGAAACCACAAGGAGGGCAGCAGATCCAGTTCGGCCTTCTCCGGGCCGCGGTTGATCACCTTGATCCGGATCAGGACGTCGTTCGGCGATTTCTTGGCGTACTCGGCGAAGACATCAAAGTAGCGTTCTTCTTCGAATATCCCGGTGTCGGCGAGTTCATATTCATCGTCATTGCGCGAACGATTCCGGTTTTCCGAGACCAGTTTGTCATAAGGAAATTTCGTTTGCGGATATTTGTAGAGCGCCCGCATGTAGGAATGGGTCGGTGTGGAGTCGAGGTAGAAATATTCCTCCTTCACGTCCTCGCCGTGATTGCCCTCGGGACCGGTCAATCCGAACAGGCGTTCCTTCAGAATTGCGTCTTTTCCGTTCCACAACCCGAGTCCGAAGCACAGCCGGCACTGCCGGTCGGTCAACCCGAGCAATCCGTCTTCGCCCCAGCGATACGTCCGGCTCCGGGAGTGATCATGTGGCAGGTAGGCCCACGCGTCTCCGTTGCCGGAATAATCCTCGCGAACGGTACCCCATTGGCGCTCGCTCAGGTACGGGCCCCAGCGTTTCCAATTCTTCTTACGGCGCGAATCTTCGACCAGCCGCCGGAGCTCCGCCGGAATCTGGAACCGTTGCGCCCCGGTCTGGCTTTTGTTGAAAAAGGTCGTCCCGTCAGAGTCGAAAAGGTGCTTGATCTTGCTATATTCGCTTTCAGCCATGTCGGTTGTTGGAATTGTTGGACCGGTGCATCCGGTTTCCGAATCGAACGTCAGCACGAATACAGGAAGACCTCCATCAATCAAAGCGGAAAGGCGCCCTTGTTCGTAACGCGGCAAAGGGGGTTTCCAGGCATTGCATCGGAATGGACTGGTCGAACCGCGACGCGTGAAGCCCCGTCCCACATGCTCCCGTTCAAACATGGATCAGGCTCGTCCCAAAATTGAGATTCGTGTTGCAAAGGTGGTCTGGTTTGACATGGTGTCGGTTCAGATCAGCCCCTTTTTATCAAAATGAATTTCAAGAAAATTCTGTTTGCGGAGGACAACCCCAACGATGTGGAGCTGACGATGGATGTGCTGGCGACCAAGAACCTGGCCAACGAAGTGGCGGTGGTGCGTGACGGGGTTGAGGCGCTTGATTATCTGAAGTGCCGCGGCGAGTTCGCGAATCGCCCGCGCGGCAATCCGGTCCTGGTCCTGCTTGATTTGAAGATGCCCAGGATGGATGGGCTGGAAGTACTAAAAGCGATCCGGGAGGACAAGAATCTCACCCAGTTGCCGGTTGTCATATTGACATCATCGAGGGAAGAGGCGGACATTGCAGCGAGTTATCAGCTGGGCACCAACGCCTACGTCGTCAAGCCCGTGGATTTCGCCCAGTTTGCGGAGGCGATCGGAAGTCTGGGGATCTTTTGGGCTGTCATCAATGACCCCCCTCCGCAGCAGGCTGAAACCTAAGCCCAGTAGCCCGTGCAACAATTGGCAGGGACAGAGAAAAAAGTGAAACAGTTGTTGAAAATCTTATTTCTTGAGGACGATCCGAATGACGGGGAGCTCGTTCAGGAGAGCGTGAACCAACAGGGGGGAGCGGCTCGGTTCGAGTTTCACCGGGTGTCCGACCGAGTGTCCTTTGAAAAGGCACTCAGCGAGTTCGCCTATCAGCTGGTGCTGGCTGATTATTCCATTCCCGGCTTTGACGGAATGACCGCCCTGCAGATGGTCCGGGCGATTGACCCGCATGTGCCGTTTATTTTTGTCTCCGGTTCGATGGGGGAGGAACTCGCGGTGGAAGCCCTTCGCAACGGCGCCACCGACTATGTCCTGAAGGAAAGCCTCACCCGGCTTCTGCCGTCCATTCAACGTGCTCTCGAAGAAGCCCAGGCCCGCCGGGAACGTCAGGCAACCGCGACGGCGCTCCGTGAAAGCGAACAGCGGCTTGAGCTCGCCCTGCGTGGCGCGGACCTCGGACTGTGGGATTGGGATATTGCATCCGGCCGGGTGGTCTTCAATGATCAGTGGGCGCGGATGCTGGATTACCGGCTGGACGAAATCGAGCCGGACATCCGCGCCTGGGAATCCCTCATCCACCCCGGGGACGCGGCCCGGGTGATGACCGAATTCAAGGCGCATATCGAGGGCGGTTCCACTTCGATCGAGAGCGAATATCGCATCCGCCGCAAATCCGGCGACTGGTGCTGGGTGTTGAACCGCGGCGGGGTGGTCGAACGGAGCGAGAGCGGCGTGGCCATCCGGGCGACCGGCACCCATCTGGACATCACGCTTAGGAAGGACGCCGAGTCGAGCAACGCGTTGTTGGAGGCCCAGCTGCGGCAGTCGCAGAAGATGGAGGCGCTTGGAACTCTCGCCGGCGGCATTGCTCATGATTTCAACAACATCCTCGGCGCCATCATCGGCTATTCTGAGCTGGTGCGCTCCGAGCTCGACACGCGGCCCGACATGCAGGCGGATATCGGCGAAGTGCTCAAGGCCGCCAATCGCGCCAAGCTGCTCGTCCAACAGATCCTGACGTTCAGCCGGCAGCAGCCTCAGGATCTCAGGCCGATGCGAATCGCAGAAGTCGTCCAGGAGGCGATGAATCTGCTCTGTGCGACTATTCCGACGACTGTTGATGTCAGGATCAGGATTTCCCCCGGCTCGCCCGTGGTGCTCGGGGACGCCACGCAGATCCATCAGATCATCATGAACCTTGCCGCCAATTCGGTGCATGCCATGCCCGAGCGGGACGGTTTCATCGAAGTGCAGATCGCTCCAGAAGTCGTCACTGCCAAAGACGCAAAGGACAATCCGGAACTGGCACCGGGCCGTTACGCGCGGATGACTGTTGCCGACAACGGACACGGGATGGGCCCGTCGGTCCGGCAACGAATCTTTGATCCCTTTTTCACCACCAAGGAGCCCGGCGTGGGCACCGGGCTCGGGCTCGCCGTGGTGCATGGCATCGTCAAGAAACACCGTGGGGTGGTGAGGGTCACCAGCCAGCCCAACGAGGGCACCCAGATCAGCCTGCTGTTCCCCGCGTCCGAATCGCAGGAATGCCCGAAGCCGGACGCCGATGACGGATTCGTGGTCGGCGGCGGTCGGCGGGTCCTGCTGGTCGACGATGAGATGTCGCTCGCGAAGGTCGGCAGACTGATGCTTGAGCGGATGGGGTTCTCCGTCGATATGCACGGCGCCAGCATGGAAGCGTGGCGGGCGTTCGATTCCGACCCGACGCGATATGACCTGGTGATGACCGATCAGACGATGCCGCAGATGACCGGTCTGGAGTTGTCCGGGCTGATTCTGAAAAAGCGTCCGGAAATCCCAATCATCCTGGTCACCGGATTTCATGCGGCGGCCAGCCCGGAACGCGTGCGGCAGGCCGGCGTTGCCAAAATGCTGATGAAACCCTACACGATCCAAGCGCTCAGCCGCGCGATCAAAGAGGTTGCCGGTTCGGCGGATTAGAGGTGCGGAGTGCCTTCATTTCTCTGTCTGACGTTGGTGCCTGCGATTCGAGTGGGGTGTGCGCGCGTCATCGGCAGCTTGAAGGATTTCAGTTCTTTCTTTGTGTCGGCTCTTCCGTCGGTGACTCCAGTGCAGCACCCGGTTCAATCGGTTTTGGCAGGGTGAAATGGAAGGTAGCGCCGCGATCCAATTCCGCCTCCACGCGAATCTGTCCGCCGTGCCGATGGATGATCCGGCGCACATTGGCCAGCCCGATTCCGGTTCCTTCAAACTCGTTTTGACGGTGCAGCCGTTGAAACACTCCGAAGAGTTTTCCCACGTATTTCATGTCAAACCCCGCTCCGTTGTCCTTGATGAAGAAGCCTGCCATGGTCGGCCGGGGAAGCGGTTCCTCGCCGATCTCAATCACGGCGATGGGGACGCGCGAAGTGTATTTCACCGCATTGGAGATCAGGTTGACAAAGACCTGGCGCAGCAGGTTTTGATCGCCGAGGACCTCCGGCAGCGGTGCGATGTTCCAGGTGATCTGCCGTCCCTCTGTTTCAGTTTGAAACTCGGCGATGACGTCGCGAACGAGTTTGTTGACGTCAACGATGGACTGCTTGAGCTCGGCACGGCCTGACCGTGAGAACGACAGCAGGTCGTCGATCAGACGTCCCATGCGGGTCGCGGATTCCGCGATCACTTCCATACGATGCCGGCCGGTTTCGGAGAGTTTCTCATCGGTCTCTTTTTGCAGCAGGCGGACGAACCCGTGGATGTGCCGCAGCGGGGCGCGCAAATCGTGGGAGATGGAGTAGGAAAACGCCTCAAGCTCGTGGTTGATGGCTTTGAGCTGGCGGTTGGCGACTTCATATTTCGACGAGTTGTCATCCGACGCCGTCCGGGCGGACTGGAGATCTTCGAGCAGATTTACCATTCCGCGGTTCAACCGTTCGACATCCTCCACCCTTCGGTTCAGTTCTTCCGTGCGTTCTCTGACGCGGTCCTCAAGCTCCTGGTTTAACTGCTGGATTTTGTCGTCGGCGAGCTTCTGTTCCGTTACGTCAATGACGATTCCGCCGATCAGATCCTCGCCGCCAAAACGGTAAACCGGAAACTTTAACACGGACAGCCATCGCTCGGTGCCGTCAGCCCGGCGCACGCGTTCGATGCGGCTGATATTTTCGCCCGCGCTGATGGTGGCGAGATCGCTTTTGCGAAATAGTGCCGCGGTTTCCGCGTCCCACAGCTCCTCGTCCGTCTTGCCCAAAAGCTTTTCTATCGGCTCCCGGAACTGCCGCGCCCAGGCCCGGTTTCCCACCACGTAGCGCCCGGATTTGTCCTTCATGAAGGCGGCAGCGGGAGAGTTGTCAAGAAACGCGCGGAAACGGGCCTCGCTGTCCCGCAGCGCTTCCTCGGCGCGCTTGCGATCGGTGATATCAACGAGAATGCCGATCGAGCCCGTTGGAATCCCGTTTGCGCCCGGAATCTCCACCGCGCAATCAGCCAGCCAGCGGTGCTCCCCGTCTTTCGCACGGATCATCATGTCGCATTGCCACTGGTCTATTTTCCCCGCCCGGGCCAGGCCCACCGCTTCGCTGGCCTCCATACCGGGTTCACCTCCCTGCAGGACGGAGGTCACCACGATTTCATCCCATATCTTCCGGTTCATCTCGGCGCTGGAATATCCCGTCAATTTCCGAATCCCGTCGCCCATGAATGAAAACTCGTTGGTGGAATGATCCTCCATGTAAGGCACCGCATTCGCCGCGGCGATGGCCTGCCGGTACAGGTCCTCAAGTCGCTTGATGGCTGTTGCCGCTTCATTTCTGGAGGTGATGTCGTTCATCACTCTCAACACATTCGGCAGGCCGTCGGCGGATATCACGATGCTGGTGGTGATAAGGATCTGCCGCCGGCCTCCGTCCTGGCGGGTGATCTCCCATTCCTCCGCCGCCATGTTGTCGCCGGTGCGCATCCGCTGCCTCCGGCCGATCGCGCGTTGCTGCACCTCCGGGTCCGGATACATGCACTGGTACCAGCCCAGCCTGTTAATCTCCTCCATCGTGTAGCCGGTGATTGAATACATCTGTCCGTTCCACACGGAGAACCGAATGTGCGGAAATTCCATCACCTCCGCACACACGCAGATCCCCTCGCCTGCGCTCGCCACGATCGACTGGTTGAACGCGCCGTCGATCCGCGCCTGTTCCTGCGCGTGACGGCTTTCCGTGATGTCCCGGGCGTTGCCGATGATCTGGGTGACGGCCCGGTCCTCGTTCCGCTTGAACACCGCGTCTGTCGCCTGAAACCAGTGCCACGAACCATCCGCACCCTTCATGCGGTACTCGGTGGAGAACAAATCCGAATCCTTGGCGGTCTTCCAGCGGGCGAACAGCGTCGAGAGCTGGGCGACGTCTTCCGGGTGCAGGAGGCGGAGGAGAAACTGGTCCCCCATTTCGTGGATCTGTGAAGGCGAGTATCCCAGAAATTCGGCGATCTTGTGGTTCGAATAGATATTCCGTTGATCAACCAGATCGAACACATAGATGATGTTCGGCGTGGTATCGAGAATTCGACGTGAAAACCGCTCGCTCACCTCCAGGGCCACGTGATCCTCCGCGTGCTCTTCGGCCGACGCTCCGGCCATCAGCGTCGAAAGTCCCATCATGAAAATCAATCCCACCGTTACGACCAACCGGGTGGCGGCGGACAGGTTTAGAATCAGCGAGCTGTCCACGGCCGCCCCCCAAAGAATGATGGTCGCCACCAGGATCATGTTCAAGGTCGCCGAGCGCATCCCGAAACGCAATGCCGTCCACATGAGTACGGGGAGCGGCAGTAAAGGCAGCACCTTGATTTCCGGCGGCAGCACGAGAAACGCGTCGTAGATGACCAGGCTCATCACCACCAGCGAGACGGTGCAGACGGCGCTTTGCACCGTGGTGCGGCGATGATCCCGCCGGGCCCCCACATGCGGCAGCCAGTTCATCAGGAACGGGTAGACGATGATCACCCCGACGGCGTCCCCGAGGCTCCATCGCCACCAGACCGTGAAGAACTCGTTGAATGTGTTGAAGTCTCCCGCGAGTTGTTTCGCCGCGACACCGAAGGTGGCGCTGATCAGTGAGCAGACGATGACAATCTGCAGGACGAACCACACGGCGAAACGCACGCTGCGGATTTCCGGGTGCATCCCGCGTTTGCGCAGGATCCATCGTGCGGCCACCCACGCCTGCAGCACCGGCCCCGGAATCAGCCCCAGCAGCATGATCAGCGGACCGCCATGATACCAGAGGAGGAGCACCTGCCCGAACGCGATCCCCGGCCAGACACGAAAGCCGAGCACAACCATCGCGACCAGCGCCAGGCCCGCCGACGGCCAGATCAAGACCGAAGCGTCGTCGAAACCCAGGAGATTGATCAACAGACCGCCGGTAAAATACGCCAGACCCACCCCAAGGCATTGGAGCAACAACGGTAACTTTGTTTTTGCCGGTGATAGTTCCACAATAACCCACCCGTTCCCGAGCTGTGGCCTCTTTATAGGCAACCCGCGGCCAATTGCCAGCACGGATTAACTGGCGCCCCACTTCGGCTGAACTCGGGACTGTATTGTCGCGAGTTCTCCGGCTAAGTTCCTCTCGTGATCCACGTTCAATTCACCAGACTGCTTGCCGTTGTGTTGTCGGGCGCGTGTCTGACGCTTCAGGCTGCGGACCGCTATTCCTTCGTCGACAACCCCCATCCCGACGCGACCGGTAAGGTTTACATGGACCGCGAGATCGCCCAGGTGATGGGTCACCAGGGGGCGGGTTGGCTGGAGCGCCCTGAACGCGAGAAAGAGGAGATGCCGCGACTTCTCATGGAGCTGCTCGAACTCAAACCGGGCATGGTGGTTGCCGACATCGGGGCCGGTTCCGGCTATCACACGCGACGGATGGCGAAAGCGGTCGCGCCAAACGGGAAGGTCATGGCCGTGGACATTCAGCCCGAGATGCTTCAGATCCTGACCAACAAATTGACCGCTGAAGGCATCACCAATGTCGTTCCCATTCTGGGGGCGATTGATGATCCGAATTTGCCCGACGCTTCGGTGGATCTCGCGTTGATGGTCGATGTGTATCACGAATTTTCTCATCCGTATGAGATGATGGAAGGCATCACGCGCTCTTTGAAACCGGGCGGGCGTGTTGTGTTCGTAGAGTATCGGGGCGAGGACAAATGGGTGCCGATCAAGGAGCATCACAAGATGACCGAGGCGCAGGTGAAAAAGGAAATGACGGGGCAGCCATTGAAGTGGACGAAAACCGTCAGTGATCGATTCCCGTGGCAACATCTGATCGTGTTTGAGAAGGCAGTGAGTAACATTGTGGAGTAGTACGATAGGACTGGATTGCATCGTGTCTCCGGGGCTATGAGTCCACTGCGGGTGTTGCGCTCGAGCCCGTTGGCTTCTTGAGTCCGTACTTGGATGGTGCGAGTGGGACAAGACGGGATGTAATCCTGTCCCACTGGTTCGAAGGTGTCGCAGTCGAACGAGAATAGATTCTTGGGTCTTTTGTGCGTTTTTGCGGTCATATACTGAGCTCCCTGAAAAAGTTGATTTGTTGGGTGGTTCGTAGCAGACTCGAGAAATCCACGAAAGCACGAGCCTATGAAAACTTTATTCTTCCTCCCCATTTTTCTCAATGCCGCGCTCTGCCTGAGCGCCGCCGAGTTTCCCGAAGTTTCCAACGTCGAACTGCAGCCGCTCAAGGCACAGGTTCGACGTGTGGTTGAAGCGATGGATTATCTGGGATTTCCACTGTCGGAAAAAGACCGCGGTGAACTTGACGCCGCGATCGCGGAGTCCCACGAAGGTTCTTCCCGCGAGGGCATTCAGGCCGTGCTGGATCGTTACGCGCTTTACGGCGTCAACATCAATCCGGAGATGCGGGTCAAGGTCAGCCAGGGACCGGCCAGACCCATTCTGCACGAGCAGGGATGGGTGCAGTTTCTCGTGAAGGTGCACAATGAATCAGGCAGCACCGCCGAGCTCGTGGCGCAGAGTCCGAACGGCCAGTCGCTCTTCAAAGGCGGCTGGTATCGCGGTCCGTCGGACGAACCGGTGTCAGATCGACCGTCAACAAAAAGCAATTCACAACCGAAGTTGCCGGAGGAAGATCTCTGGCTCGATGTGCAGATGTACAACGGTCAACCGCTGAACAAAAACTTGAGCGGACTGGAGCTGGAATATCGCGTCATTCAGCTCTTCAGTCGCGATGCCGGGAAGCGTGAGGCAAAGATGAGTTTCAACGTCGGGCAGGGGCCACAGGACATCGGTTTCCGAAACGAGGTGGATGTGTTGTTCGATTGTCAGCCGGCGCGTCCGATCACGTTCCATGTGAAGGATGAAAACGGCAAACCGACCACCGCGTCTTTTGTGATTCGTGACAAAGCCAACCGTATTTATCCATCGCAGGCAAAACGTCTTGCGCCGGACTTCGCGTTTCATCCTCAGGTTTATCGAGCGGATGGGGAGACGGTTCTTTTGCCTGATGGATATTATGTAGTCGTGTTCGAGCGCGGACCGGAATCCATCGCAGAAAAGCGCGTAGTGGAAGTCGGTCCCGATACGAAGGAGCTCACATTTCAGGTTGAACGCTGGATCGATCCGTCGCTCGACGGATGGTGGTCGGGCGATCACCACATCCACGCCGCCGGTTGTGCGCACTACACCGATCCCACGCTGGGCGTCCTCGCTCCGGACATGATGCGGCATTGCCTGGGCGAAGACTTGAAGGTCGGGGCGAATCTCACGTGGGGGCCGTGCTTCGATTTCCAGAAACAGTTCTTCACCGGTGCGGACGACCCGGTCTCACAATATCCGTATTTGCTCCGTTATGACATTGAAGTGTCCGGTTTCGGTTCGCATCAAAGCGGGCATCTCTGCCTGTTGCGGTTGAAGGATCAGATGTATCCCGGCGGCGATTCCGATCATCACTGGCCGACGCTTTGTCTCAACACACTGAAATGGGGAAAGGCCCAGGGCGCGCTGGTCGGTCCGGCGCATTCAGGTTGGGGCCTGCAGACGACGAGCAACGAGCTGCCGAACTACGAGGTGCCGCCGTTCGACGGTATCGGCGCGAACGAATACATCGCCGACGTGACTCACAAGGTTCCCGGCCCGGACGGTGAGCTTGTTCCTGCCGTTGATTTTGTTTCCACCGTCGACACGCCGTATGTGTGGGAATTGAACATCTGGTATCACACATTAAACGTCGGCTATCAGACGCGCATCAGCGGCGAAACTGATTTCCCGTGCATCTACGGCGAGAAGGTCGGACTCGGGCGCAGCTACGTGAAGCTCGATGGCAGACTCGATTACGAGGAATGGTGCGAAGGTATTCGAGCTGGCCGCAATTATGTTGGCGACGGCCGGAGTCATCTGATGGATTTCGCGGTGAACGGTCAAGCGATGGGTGTCGGCGACAGCACCTTGCAATTGACGAAACCCGGCACGGTGAAGGCGACAGTCAAAGCGTCTGCTCTACTGCCCGAGGAAGTGAACCCGCGCTTTGCAAATATGATGAGTGCAATGCCTCCGTATGGTCGTCCGGCTGACAAACCGTTCTGGTCCGTTGAACGCGCGCGCGTTGGTGACTCGCGGATGGTGCGGGTTGAAGTCATCGTCAACGGATATCCGGTCGCGCGAAAAGAGATTCTGGCAGACTCGCACATTGAGGATATTGAGTTTGACGTGCCGATTGAGAAAAGCAGCTGGGTGGCGATCCGTATTCTGCCGAGTTCACATACCAATCCGGTATTTGTGGAAGTGGCCGGTGAACCGATTCGTGCGTCGGTCAAAAGTGCGGAGTGGTGCCTCGCCGGCGTGAAACAGTGCCGCAAGCAGAAAGAACGCTTCATCAAGGACGACGAGAAACAGGATTTCCGCGACGCCTACGATCACGCCGAACGAGAATACCTGAGGCTGATCGAGGAATGCCGCGCGGCAGAGTAAGCGCCAGTGATGCCGTCTCTGGTTTTGTCGGACAGACTGTGGCCGTAGCTGATTTTGGAATCGCGGACGCGGAACGGAAGCGTATGCCGGAACTACAGAACCGCCGGTTTGCCACGGCGCAGAAAAATCACCTAGTCCGACGTTGGCCTCCTTCACATCCGGCGGAGTCCCAAACACGCAGCCGGTCGTCCTTGCTGTCACGGTCACCCTGAATTCGGACCTGTCGCGCGCCCGAACTCGTTTTGACAACTGCCGTTAGAAGAGAATCCAGCTGCTTTGCTTCTTGCTCTGGTCCTGGCCGAAGCAGTGGATGTGACCTTGATCTGTGCTGACAAAGAGCTGGCCGTTCGCCACGGCCAGTCCGTGGACCCGGCCCTGAACTGGGGCGCTCCAGACTGGGGCGCCGGTGACGGTGTCGAACGCGGCGACTTCGTTGTTGCCCCCGGTGAACAAGGTTGGGCCTGCCAGAATCAGAGCATAGGGATGAATTGTCGTGGTCTGCCAGATCTGGCCGGCACCATCGCGATTTAGTGCGATGAGCGCGGTATCGGTGAGCAGGTAGGATCGGTTTGCAGTGACGACCATGCTGTTGCCGGCAAAGCTTGCAATGGAATCACCCGCGGCACCTTTTTCAGCGAGGCTGGCCCCGCCTCTTCCAGCTGCTCCATAAATGATCGAGTTGCCTGCCAGCAACGCGAAAGTGCCCATCGCACCACGATCGGCAAACCGTCCCAGAAGCGAGCCGCTGGTGCGGTCAAAATAGTATGGATTGGCCCGGCTACCCGGCGTGTAGATCCGGGCTGGGGAGAGCAAAATATAACCTTGAAAAGCGACCTGATTGAGTACGGGGCGATTCCACTGTTCGCCGCCGGTGACGGCGTCTACCGCGCAAAGATGGACTCCCTCAGAAGGAAAGAATCCAGCGCCAAAATAGGCGATGCCCTGTTCGACCGCGACACCAGTGCGGACACCGAACGGCGAGACAAACTTGCCGTCGTTGGCGATCAGATAATTTTCTGTACCTGCCGCGGTGTATTTCCAGACCAGGCCGCCATCATCAGCCTGCAGGCAGTACACGATCCCGTCATCAGAACCGGCGTAGACTCTCCCGTCGTGGACGGAAGGCGCCATCCGGACCGGACCATCGGTGAAGTAGGTCCAGTTGTTCTGTCCGGTGGTCGCGTTGATTGAATTGACCGTGTGATCGGAGGAGGATCCGTAAAAGACCGCGTCACCGACCGCCACCACTTGAAACGCGCGGTCAAAAGCAACTCGTGGTGCCAGAGGGAGTTGGGAGGACGGGGAAAGGTAGTAATCGCGTTTGGCGGGTTCGGGCCAGGCCGGGGCGGGCGGCTGCAGGGGTTGATGGACCCAGACGGGCAGGAGAGGGAGGGTCAACGTTTCGGGACTGATTCCGCTCCGCTGATAATCGTGCCGGTATGTCGGCCAGTCAGCTGCGTTCGCCGTAAACCAGGTCGACAGCGTTGCGACGGCGGCGGCAATCAGGTTGAAGTGCGGTGTTTTCATCATGGCGCGGAAAACCCGAGCGACGTTTGAAGTGGATAACGGCAGGTGCAGCCGGAGCTGGCGGTTGGGGCGAGAACCATGCCGCTGCCGGAAATATAGGAGAGCCAGCAACTGGAACGGCTGCCGGCCATTTGCCGGCGTTGATCGGTGTCCAGATCCCAGAAATACATCGAGCCTTTGTCGTAGTCCCAGTTGACGTAAAGGAACGTATTCTCTGCGGCGGACATGGTATGGCATCCGCCCCGTGAGGGTAATCCGGTCTTCACGACGGCACCGGTGGTGAGATCGTATCCGTTGGGTTCGAGGTAAACAACCCCCTGCACGATCACCGGGTGATACATGTGCCCACCGTGATTGTCACGTGCCCACGAGTGATTCTTCTGCCAGAGCAACTGGCCGTTTTGTGCGGAAAAGGCAAGGAGATCGTAACGGCTCGTTGAAACGTCCACCACCAGCTTTTCGTCCGCGTAGGACATAAAGAAAACGATGGGATAGGGCGAGGATGGAAAAGAAACAGGTTGCTCCCAAATCAAGCTCCCGGTGCCGGCATCCAGGGCGACCAGGTACTGGTTGTCCCAGAGGGAGCTGTCGCCAATCCGGCCGGTGGGCTGGCTCTTGGCGGTGGCATCGCGGGACTCCACGAAATAGACCCGGCCACCGCCGATCACGATCGATGAATTGATGATGACACCGTTCTGATAACTCCAGACGGTCTGTCCGGTGGATTTGGAACGGCAGAAAAAATTGTCGCTGCAAACCTTGGCGGTGCTGCCCAGTCCAAGCGTGTCATACCAGAAGGCCGGTCCGTCGTATGCCGTGTAGGCCGAGCCCTTCTTGACGCTGGTTCCGTAGAGCCGGTCATCGATGTTGGCGACATAACCCCAGTCATACGAATAGGAGCCACCGGGGGGCACGATGTCGTAGTCCTGCGTCAAACGTCCTGACAGATTGTCCAGCCGCCAGCATTTGTTCCGCACCGCGAGGTAAACTGACTGGTCGTCCGCACACATGTAACTGGAATCTCTCGGCATGTTGACACGGCGCATCCCCGGGATCTCCAGAGTCCAGTTGATGGTGCCGTTGTAACCATCGACGCCCCAGATGCGATCGTTGCCGGGGACGATCATGAATCCGTTGACTGCCAGCGGCGAAGGGTTGCGAGCCCCGCGATCAACGACGCCTCGGGGGCCCGGGCGGCCAAACCACTGGAGCTTCATATCGCGGCCCCGGACGCGCTGGTCGTGGCTGTTCGCCGTTTGTGCCGGATCACCAAACATGTGGCTCCATTCGCCAACGCCGGGGAGCGGGTTGCGTGAGACAGTGATGCCGAGATTGGGATTGGCCTCGATCGTTGCATCGCTGCCGGTGATTCCGTCGCGGACCCATTGGTCGAGCGCGGCCCAATTTGGCAGGGTGGCGGAACTTCCCGGGGGATAACCAAGGACCGCCGTTCCGCCCGCCGGTCGAAGCAGGCGCAGAATCTCCGAAGCCTGACCGGGAACCGTGGCGCTGGAAAACAATTCAGAGGAGACGACGAGCGTAAAACTGTCCTTGGCGTGCGGCAGGTGGTCCAGAGAACTTTGAATGAAACTCACGCGCGTTCCATAAAGCCCGGCCTGCTGCAGCGCTTTTCGTGCGGTCGCGACACCTGCGGCATTCTCGCTGACTCCGATGACGTGCAGATTCGAACGAATGGCCAGTTCGTAAGCGAGTCGTCCGTCGCCACAGCCATAGTCCAGACAATACCCTTTCTTGATGCCCGTGCTGTCGAGGATCGATTGAGCCAGTTCGGCATAAAAGCTCGTCAAGCCATCCTCAGGGAAGGGTGACGGAATCTGAGGAGGGCGTCTTACTGCGAGATTGAAACTCGGATCTAATTCGTAGGTCTGGGTGCTTGTCGACGCTTGGACGATCGTCTGCACCACTTTGTAATAATAAGAGCGATCAGCCGTGAGATCTGGGATGGTCAACTCATGGTTCCGTTTCGGCGTCGAATCCTCCACTCGCGTTCCGAGCAGCGGGCTGACTCCAAATTCAACCACGGACGGACAATCTTCCGCTGTATGCCAGAAGATCGTGACTTCGTCTTCCGCCGTGAACTGCGCGTAAGGTCCGAGCGCGAGCAGTGTCTCCGACCCGGATCCCGGCGGATCGACTGTGGCGGGGAAGATGGCCTTCTTGGCGTTGTAACGCGCGGTTACTTCTGCCGCATTTAGGGTTCGATCATAGACGCAGACTTCATGGACGCCGCCGTGCATCGGATAGAGCTCGTTGTCATCCTGATAGGCTCCGATGACGTAGGGAGCTGGAGCGTAGTCGATGGGGCCGTTCTGCGCGGTCGAACTGGCGACCTGCGCACCGTTCACGTAAAGCTTCAAAGTGGTTCCGTCGTAGGTTCCGACCACATGATACCATCGGTTCAGAACGAACGGGCTGGAACTGGCAAGGTAAGTCAACGTGCCAGCGGTGGAGAGTGCCATGTTGAAGCCGGTATCGTCGTAACCTAGCAACCAGCCTTTCTCAAAGGAGCCGTTGTCCTGAATGCAACCGACGATGCCACCCCATCGGGTGCTCGCTTCCAGTGTGACCCAGGCCTCGACGGTCAGGTTTCGCACTGGCAGGAGCGCGGGGTCCAGTGACGAGGACATTCGGACGTAATTTTGCGCGCCATCGAGGAAGAGGGCTTCGGGGTCCGACGAAAGCACAAACGGACCGACCACCTCGCCATCCAGAACGCCTGATATATCTTCGACAGTTACGCCCGTAAATCGATCAGTCTGGAACGTCCATTTGCCGACAAGGCCATCCTGTGCCGCCGCGGACAGAATCGAGCAGGCCAACGCCGCCAGAATCAAAATCCGATTCTGCGATCCGATGTGATGGTGTTGTTCTGCTGTCATGATTTGCTCAGCGATTGATGATCACACCGCGGTAGAAAAAATTGCTGCCATCAGGAGTTTCTAAGAAGACCTGCTCCTGGCCGTCGCCAACGACGCCAACGGCCCCAGGTACATTCTGCCATTCGTTTCCGTCAAAATCAGCCCGGCGCTGAAGTGTGTATTCCAATCCATTCACCGTTGGGATCCGAATGAGTTTGCCACCGGAAGAATCGGTGTCGATTTTGACGGCGAACCGAGATGCCGGATCGCCCGGGTCGGTTCTGGCCAGGACTTCCTGCCCATCCGCCGCACCGTCGCCATCACTGTCCGCCAGGAGCGGATAGGACCCATAGAATTTCGCTTCGTCGAGGTCCACCAATCCGTCGCCGTCGCTGTCGGCATCCAGTCCCCAAACCGAAACACTGAAGTCATCCATGTAATTGGATTGAATCGAGCGGCGCCGGGCCCCGGACAGTTTGTCCACACTGTCGTTCTTGAACTTCAACCCGGCGCGACCAAGCACTCCGTCCACCCACACGTCATAACGTTTGTTCACGTAATCGTTTCGCACCGTCAATCGCACGAACCGATCCTTGGGATAGTCCGGGACCACGGTGACGAACGAGCCACCGCCGATACCATTTCCGTCAAGCGCGAGAATGCCGTCGGTGGCACTGAAGAAGACGACACTGCTGACGATGTTGGTCGGGATGATGGGTTGATTCGTGGTGCCCGATTCGATGAAGAACGCATCAACCCAAAGCACATCTGAAGCGTTGGTGAAGGCGACATCGATCGTGCATTCGCCCGCTTGAACGGCCTGTAGTCCGGCCGAAGCGGTTCCTCCCTGCACCATGGCATTGCCCTGATCCACCCGCCACATACCAGAGGGACCCTGGCCATGAAGGGCTCCTTGTAAAAAGGGTTCGGTTTCGCCTGGTTCAAAACCGGTTGCGTAAAGCATTCCCTGGGTCTGAGGGCGGAAGGTCGCGACTGGTGACCAGAACTGCTGGCCATTTCCGACCGAGTAGAAGGCATAAAAATATTCGCGAAATGCTTCAAGGCTCTCGAGTTGGTGGGAGAAATTTCCCGATGCGCGATCCCCCAGGTCAACCATCTGCTCCCAGAGTTGGCCGCTGTTGCCGCCGTTTGATTTCCCCCAGTAGAGGTACACATGCTGGGTGCCTTCCGTGGCGACCTCCCCGTAGACCGTCGCCGCAGTTTCCGTCACTCCCGCCGCCGCGGCAATGGCGACTGCCTCCAGAGTTGTTTCAACCAGCTTCAACGCCGTGAGGCACGCGGCCTTGGTGCTCTCCAACTGGAATCGAATTATTCCGTCCGCACCCGCCAGGATGCGATTGAACTGGCAGACATAGCCCCGTCCGGCAGCCGAATTGTCGGTGACATCAATGGTCGTGATTTGGTCCATGTCGCCCGACACCGTTGCGAGCGTCGGATGCCGGGAGCTGTCGTTGCGGAACGAGGTCGCACCGGTCAGTGTATAACTGAGTGAAACACCGGTGCTGCTGTTGCCCTCCGCGAGGTCACTGTAAAGCGTGAGATCATAGGACTTCGCCGGATCCAGACCCGTGAAGGTAAGGTAATGAATCTGACCTGCGGGCAATTCAGTTGATGCGGCTGTTGCCAGATCAATTCCGAACGCCCGATCAGCATCGGAACCGCTTTCGGGAGCAGGCAGCGCAGCGGAGGTGTTTTCAATCCTGGCGCTCAACTCGGGACCACTCAGTTGCAGGGCAAAATTAATCCCGGTCGGCGTCCCACCCGCAAAGTTCTTGAGCGGACTCGATACGATCTCGCTCGACGGGACTTTGTAGATTCCCCAGTTGTCTATTCCCCAGTACCAACTTGCGGTGCCCGTGTGGACGATGCGGAATTGAACGGTTGATTGTTCGTCCGCTTCCGGAATGCGAAACGCCTCCACGCGCTTTGATTCGGAGGCATCATCATTCACTCGACTGCTGATGTATGGTGCCAACGCCGGGGAGATCGGAGCGGAAACGAAGGCCCCGTACGAGCCACCCGTCGGACCTCCTCCATTCGGATCGGTGTAGGTCGCAACGTCAGCATGCAACGCGGTCAACGTGGCGACGGCATCGACCGTTCCGTCACCCAATCGGATGACGTCGTCCCGGTCGATCAGGTAGACGACCGGGTGCCAGGTAATGCCTCGATCGACCGTATATTCAATGCCGCCGAAGCTGTCCTGATTCTGCTCGTAGGCGCTGTTGAACGCCAAAACCAGACCGCGTTGACCGGCGAAATCGTAGGTGGGGGAGAGGAGGATCTGAACCTGATTTCCTGATCGTTTATCCGATTCAGCATAAAGGAGATTGCCTGAGAGAAGTTGAGTGACGGGATCGCCGTTGAATTGTTGCCCGGGGGCCACTTCCAGGCGGAGCGCACCAAACACCGACTCAAGACGGGTCCGATCCATCAAAACCCATCCAAGATAGCTGTCCGATTCGGGGTCATCTGGGTTGAACCCGGAATGGCCGGCGATCGGGTCGGTAAAGTTTTGCCCGCTCCATCCCACGCTTTCCAGCTGGAATCCGGTCCCGCCTTCAAAATCTTCCAACACGATCGGATCCGTGAGGCTGAGCCCGTCCGGCAATTTTAACACGGTCACGTTGGGATCCGGAGTTTGCACTCCGTTCGCCCCAAAAAATCCATAAGCCACAAAATCGGCGCGAATGGGAGCGTGCCACGTCAGGAAGACCGAGCAAACGACAACTCGAAGAAGTAGACGCATACGACCCGAAACCCTTGGGACGGCAACTGTAGTTAGATCAGCGATGGCGACAACTGCTACAACAGGTTGACCAACGGATCAAGCGCGTAGTCTCCGAGGGAGCGTATTGCTGGTACTTTTGCTGGCACTGAAAGCGGGGCCGAACACTTCGATTGTGTTTGGGTTTCAGTGTCGGCGACCGTGAATTTGATCTTCTCTTTGGTGAACCATTTTCGCTCAGCGATGCAGGCGGCGCGTTTTTGAATCAATGACCTCAGGAGGCGAATAATTACGCTACGGAGGAGGCGGTCATTGTTAGGTATGGTTTGTTTTTGGTGCGCCGGTTTTTGGTTTTCTTCCCGGCGCCGGTTTCGCTGGGCAAGTTTCT
>JBDNGP010000253.1:0-3930 GCA_041689265.1 Verrucomicrobiota bacterium | reverse complement strand
CCACCGAGGGCGCGCTCTCCCCTTCCATGACCATGTAACGAACCGCCTCTTTCTTGAATTCCTGGCTATGTCGTCGTCGCTTCATTTTTCAATTCTCTTTCTAAGAGAATCCCCTGTCCATTTTTTCCAGTACAGATCACTCCTCAACTGCCCATCAATGTAGTGGCGACCTTTCCTGTGCCCTCATTGATTTCCAACACATTAGCTTTCCGCAAAGTCTCGAGTAGCGGAAGCCGGGCTAAAGGCACCACGGTGTCAGCATTACGTCCGGCAACGTCTGCGAGCGAGCGTCGAAACTGACCTATTGTACCAGGAACACGCACCAATTTGCCTGTATGATTCATTGGGGGGCAAAGCAGAAAAATGTTCCCCCCAAATTAATCCCTGTTGCAGCGACGCGAATTGGTGGTTTATTCGATTACTCAAGTTTCCCAAGGACAACGTCTTCCTGCGAATGACTACAGACGGTCACCGCCGAAGACATACTTTAGAAAAATGCATCGGTTAAAATCCAGTCTAGGCTACCTGATTGCCGCGTTCATCTCGCTGTCCACGCTTGGTTTAGTGTGGATGCTCCCGATCGACGACGGTCAGGTGAGTCTAGTCCTGCTACTCACAGCGGTCGTCGTGAGTGCATGGGTATGCGGTTGGCGCGCTGGACTGATGGCCACCGCCGTATGCGCGACATCAAGTGTCTTGATGCATCTGGTTCTGGAGCAGGATCTCATCCGTGAATCCGTGCGAATCACCGCCTTTCTCTCGCTGTCACTGCTCATTTTAACCTTGGCTGTTCTGCGACAGGAGGCCGAAGATTCCCTGAGCCGGAGCGAAACCCAGTTGCGCGCGATTCTCGATCACTCGCGAGATCCCATCAGTGTGTCACGCCGGGGCACACACCAGTTCGTCAATCGTGCCTACTTGAAAATGTTCGGGCACGGATCCTCCAAGGAATTAATAGGTAAATCCGTTCTCGCGGTCATCGCACCAGATGATCGGCGGGCAGTTCACCGCCTGCTGGAAAGCGGGGTGCCTGGCACCGGTCAGGTGGAACCGTTCGAGACCCGGGGAGCGCGTGCCGACGGTACGCCAATCGATTTGAATGTGTATATTTCCAGCTACCAACAGGGTGGCGAAGAACTGGTGCTTGTCATATTGTGCGACATTACGGAACGCAAGCGGGCGCTCATTGAAAAAGAACATCTGATCACCGAGCTGCGTGAAGCCCTGTCGAAGGTGAAGGAACTGCGTGGGCTGCTGCCGACTTGCGCTTCCTGCCGAAAAATTCGCGACGAGGCGGGGGACTGGCACGACATGGAAACCTACATCTGCGAACATTCCGAGGCGGACTTCAGCCACGGACTTTGCCCCCATTGTGCAAAACGGCTTTACCCCGAGGTGTTCGGCGCCGATGCCGAGGAACGGGCTTCAGGTCACGTTTTTTGACGTTTTCCCGAAGCCTAGATCTTGTGTCCTCGTCTTCCATTCGACACAAGCCGAATGGATGTCCGTCGGATCGTACGCGGTCGTTTCATCGTTTCGATTGGTGTCTGGTTTCCCGGGATCCCCACTTTCCCATCGTCGCCACGCGCAATGAGTCAACGCGTTTGCCAGACGGAAGGGATTGACGGTCGGCGGTCGAGTCGCTAAATGACGGCTTCGGATTTTGAACTGTCATGCCGTCAACTATCCACATTATTCCTGCGCGAGACTTCGTGGTTTCAACTGCGGACGACGAGTTCGACCACGTGAAGACGCGGGCGTTCCTCAAACGAACACTGGTATCAGCTCACCTCCATGATCAATCACACATCATGCTGGACGTGCGCGAAGCCAAGGGCGCGCTAAGAGCATTCGAGGTGTTTGAACTGGTCTCGGTTCTACAAGAATTGGATCCGCCGTTTGCCGGGAAACTTGTGTTGCTCAACCACCCGAGAGACTCCTTCGATCGCGCTGAGTTTTTCTCCAAGTGCGCCCGTTACCGCGGATTTCAGGTCGAGGCTTTTCAGGACTTCGAAAAAGCCATTCTCTGGCTCTACCCGCCCGAACCCGCCTCTACGGGCTCGGACGGGCAAAACCAGACAGGCTGATCACGGCTGGTTTTCGGAGGACTTCTTTCCCTCGCCAGCCAGACTGCGATTGACCGCGTTCAAGTAAGCCCGCGCACTGGCTTCAATGATGTCCGTGCTCGCCCCCTTGCCGGTCACCTGGTTTCCGCTGCCGAAATCCACCTTCATCGTCACCTCACCGAGCGCGTCCTTGCCCTGCGACACCGCCCGCAATGAATAGTCCTTCAACCGCCCGCGAGTTTTTGTGATCCGATCGATCGTCTTGAGAGCAGCGTCCACCGGGCCATCGCCGATTCCCGCATCCTGAAATGATTCCGCTTTCTTCTTGTCCGCCGCGCGATGCAGACGAACCGTCGCCGTCGGCACGGTGTGATTGCCGGTGCTCACGTTCAAATAATCCATCGTCCAGGTTTCCTTAACTTCGGCGATCTGTCCCTCTACCAACGCCAGCAAGTCATCGTCATAAACGAACTTCTTCTTGTCGCCGACTTCCTTGAATCGCGCAAAAATCCCGCTCACATCGGCATCGGTCATCTTGAAACCCAGATGCTTCAAACGAGCGGACACAGCCGCGCGACCGCTGTGCTTGGTCAAAGGCAACTGCGTACCGCCCCAGCCCACATCCTTGGGATCCATGATTTCGTAGGTCTCGCGCTTCTTCAGAATGCCATCTTGGTGAATACCACTTGAATGTGCAAAGGCGTTCTCTCCAACGATCGCCTTGTTGCGTTGCACCGCCAGACTGCTCATGCGCGAAACCAGTTTTGAGGATTTTACAATTTCCTTTGCGTTGATGCCGCTTACAAAATCGCCGTAAACGTCGGGCCGAGTCTTCAACACCATCACAAACTCTTCCAACGCCGCGTTGCCCGCACGTTCACCGATTCCGTTGACTGTGCACTCGACCTGACGAGCACCGTTGCACACCGCTGCAACTGAATTGGCCACGGCCAATCCCAAGTCATTGTGACAATGCACACTGATGATCGCTTTGCCCGATTTAAATGCGGGTACGGATTCATACAACTGGGCGATCAATTCACCGAACTGTTCCGGTACCGCGTAACCCACCGTGTCAGGAATATTCACGGTTGTTGCGCCGGCCGCGACGACGGCCTTGCAAATCTCAATCAAGAATTCGGGCTCGGTGCGTGACGCATCTTCTGGTGAGAACTCAACGTCCTTCACATACTTGCGCGCACGCTTCACACCTTGAACCGCCAGTTTGATGATCTGGTCCTGCGCCTTGCCCAGTTTGAAATCGCGATGAATTTTCGACGTCGCCAAAAAAACATGGATGCGCCCGCGTTTCCCAGCGGGCTTCACCGCAGCCCCCGCCGCGTCGATGTCCCTATCCACACAACGTGCCAGTCCGGCGATGATCGGCCCCTTGATCTCCGTGGCGATCGTCAGCACCGATTTGAAATCACCATCGCTGATCACCGGGAAACCCGCTTCAATCACATCCACTTTGAGCCGCGCCAATTGCCGGGCTACTTCCAGCTTTTCACGATGGGTCATGGAGGCGCCGGGGCATTGCTCACCGTCGCGCAACGTGGTGTCGAAAATTATGATGCGTTGTTTTTTCATGTTTGTTGTTGGTTGTCACAACCAGGGCGACGAATGGACAAAATAAAACCCCACCGCCGTCTCTGGCAGTGGGGTTAAGTAAAATCAGATCAAATCAAACCCCGACCGCTGCGCCTGTAAGAAGGAGCGCCTTGCTAAGGAGCAATCGAAGGTTCTGGGTGTTCATCGCTCCAGCACAATAATTAACTCACCCGATTCCGTCAACGCATATTTCGGCCAACTGGAGGTTTTATTGAGGAAGATTTTCACTAAATGATCAACTGAAATGACTTAT
>JBDNGP010000252.1:0-16864 GCA_041689265.1 Verrucomicrobiota bacterium | reverse complement strand
GTTTCTCTTTGGGCAACCCCGCCAGCTTGGTGGCTCCTGTAACTCACACACCTGACGTCTCCTTTCAGAACGGGCCGGCGGGTAACCGGACAACCACAGCAGCGGAGTCTCGACAAGCGTCATTCTGGTAATTATCGTCGGCCTCATGGTTAGAAGGTTGTTTGTTCCGCTGATGGTCGCAGCCGGGCTTTTGAGCGCGGGGGCGGAGGTGATATATTTGAAGGATTCAAACCAGCTGACCGGCAAGATTCTCACGGAAAAGGAGGACAAAGTCTACGTGGATCTCGGCTTTACGGTCATCGGCGTGCCTCGTGCGGACATCGCCAAAATCGAGGCCGACGATGCCGCGAAGGAATCTGAAAAACTGGTGGTGCCGCCGACCTATGAATCGCGCGCCAACGGCCTCTATACGATCAACCTCACGCCGCCGCCGGAACGGACCGTGCGCGACCTGATGCTTCAGCTGGGCGAATCGGTCGTGCAAGTCAAGACGCCCAGCGGCCTGGGTTCAGGTTTTATTCTGAACGAGGACGGATCGTTGATCACCAATTTCCACGTGATCGAGGGGGAGACCGAGATTTCGGTGGAGGTCTATCACCAAACCGGCGGCAATCTGGAACGCAAGACCTACCGTCAAGTCCGCATTCTTGCGATCAACAAGTTTGCCGACCTGGCGCTGTTGCGTATTGAAGACGGCGACGCGCCAAAGTTTAGAACCGTCGCCGTCGGTGATTCAGACAAACTTTCCGTGGGTGAGCGCGTGTTCGCGATCGGGAGCCCGCTTGGCTTGGAGCGCACCGTGACGGAGGGAATTCTCAGCACGAAGACGCGGCTGATCGACGGCGGTCTTTATCTTCAGACCAACGCCCAGATCAACCCGGGGAACAGCGGCGGCCCGTTGTTCAACCTCCGGGGCGAGGTGATCGGCGTGACGAACATGAAACTGCTGTTCGGCGAGGGCCTCGGATTTGCCATTCCGTCGGACACGGTGAAATACTTCCTGGATAACCGCGACGCGTTCGCTTACGACAACGACAATCCGAACAACGCGTTCCGTTATCTTGAACCTCCGGGCCGTACCAGTGCGGCAGCCAGGTGATTTTCTGAAACGTTTTTCCCGAATCCCGTGTTCATACCACTTATGAAAAAACTGTTCTGCACGCTCGCAGCCGTCAGCCTCATGGTCCCCGCCTTCGCCGAGGATGTGCCGCCGCCGGACCGGCTCCTTCCGGCCGACACCCTGGGTCTGCTCACCGTTCCCGACATGACGACCGCGCGCCGGCTCAACACGAAATCCTCTCACATGTTGCTCTGGGCCGACCCCTCGCTCAAGGCGTTCAAGGACAAGTTTCTGAACAAGCTCGACGTGGAGATCATCAAGCCGTTCGAGCAGAAAACCGGGATCGAACTCACCAACTACCTTAGTCTGGCCCAAGGGCAGTTCACCGTCGCGATCACCCGCAACGGCTGGAACGGTGCGCCGGGCACCGCCCCGGGCGTGGTCGTGCTGATCGATTCCAGAAACGAAAGCGCCCGGATGAAGTCCGCCGTCGACGATCTCCTGAAACGCTGGCGGGAGAACGGCAACTCGATGAAAACCGAGACCATCCGAGGAGTGCCGTTTTCCGTGCTGTTGATTCCGCGCGACAAGCTCGATGAATTTGATCCGACCAATGCCGGCGGGGACGACGGATCGGTGGAGGATCCGAGTCCGGCGGCGGACGCGGACGATCAGGAGGAAGTCAAACCGGTCGAACTCTTCGTCGGCCAGTCCGGTTCCCTGTTTCTGGCCAGCACCGCCCGGACGGATCTTGAGAAAATTCTCAGCCTGCAGTTCGGCGGACCGGTCATGTCGCTGGCTGAATCCACGAGCTTCATGCCCGATTACAACCGGAGCTTCCGTGACGCGGTGGTTTACGGCTGGTTGAACTTCCAGCCGGTCGCCGAGGCGGTCCAGAACTCCCTGCCGACCGCCGACCCCGGCAATCCGTTCGCCTTCAATCCTCAAAAGGTGTTCCGCGCCACCGGGATTTCAGGCATCCGGACGATCGCGATGGCGTCATCCATGCAGACCGACGGGGATCATTTCGATTTCAGCGTGAACGTGCCGGAGTCCGAACGTCGGGGGCTGTTTCGCCTGCTGACGTTCGAGGCGAAGGATTCCGCGCCGCCGGCATTTGTGCCGCAGGATGCCGTGAACTTCGTCCGCTACCGCCTGAACATGATGAAGAGCTGGAACGCTCTGGAAGCGATGATCGCCGAAATCTCGCCCCAGGTCGGCGGAATGATGAAAATGACGCTCGAAGCGGTGGGCAAGGACAAGGACGCCACGTTTGATTTCCGTCGCATGTTCGTGCAGAACCTAGGCGATGACCTGATCAGCTGGCGGAAGTTGCCGCGAGAAAACACGCTGGAATCGATGAAGAGCCAGCCGGAAATCGTTCTCATTGGATCACCGAATGCAGACCAGCTTTCGGGTGCTCTCAAGACGCTCGTCGGAATGGCCCCTCCCGACCTTACGAAAATGGAGGAACGCGAATTTCTGGGCCGCAAAGTGTGGTTGATCGCCATCCCGACCGGCATGCCCGCCGAAGGCCAGACCGAATTACCGACCCAGACGATCGCCTTCTCGAGCAACAGCGGCTATCTCGCCGTGGCATCGGATGTTGGGCTGCTTGAGGAGTTTCTGCGATCCAGCGATGGCGGCCCGGAGCCGTTGATCAACAAGACCGGCCTGCGGTTCGCCTCCGAGAAAACCGGGGGCATGAACACCGGGCTGTACGGCTATTCAAACGACCGTGAAACCATGCGGTATCTTTACAAATTCTTCACGTCGGACAACGCAGGCCAGTCCGTCGGCATGAGCGGTCTCAACCAGTTTCTCAGCGCAATGGGAGCGAACGAGGACGACAGCGATTTCGATGAATGGGTCGATTTCTCCCTTCTGCCGCCGTTCGGGCAGATCGAGAAACACTTCGATTACACCGTTTATTCGGGCAGCGTGAAGCCGGACGGCTATTTCCTCCAGATGTTCGCCCCCCGTCCGCGCGGGCTCTGAACAAAATCAACGGGTTCCGGAAAATTTCTTGTTGCATGGGACGTTCGAGCCGATAAGGTGTCGCGCCCCGCGAGAAAGCGGGAGCACAAGTTAATCAATATGAACGCCGATCTCTGCAATAAAGCCCTGTTGAAGGTCAAAAACCCGAACATTCTCGTCAACATGGTCTCGCGCCGCGTTCGCCAGTTGAACGCCGGTGGTGGCGGAATGGGGCGCCCCTTGGTCAAGGACACGGTCGGACTCGGATCTGCGGACATCGCGTTGCGCGAAATCGTTGAGGGTGCGATTGAATATGAATTGCTCATACCAATGCCCACCGGCCCGGCGCCCAAGCGCAAGAAAAAGAAGGCCTGAACGCCGACATTGAACTTTCACGAAATCAGCCGGAAGTGCATGCTTCCGGCTGATTTGTTTTTATGGCGGACATCGTCAACAACCCCAAGGCCCGGCGCGACTATCACATCCTCGACACGTTCGAGGCCGGCATCGTTCTGCGCGGCACGGAGGTGAAATCATTGCGGGCGGGCAAGGGGCAGATCGGCGAGGCCTACGCCCGGGTGGAGAACGACGAGGTCTGGCTCTACAACGCCCACATCGAGGAGTATTCGCACGGCAACATGCTGAACCATCAGCCCAAGTCGAAGCGCAAACTACTCCTTCACAAGACCGAGATCCGCAAGCTCTTCGATCAGGTGTCCATCAAAGGAAACGCGCTGTTCCCGCTGTCGATGCACTGGAAAACCGGCAAGGTGAAAGTCATTCTTGCCGTTGGGAAAGGCAAGGCACAGCACGACAAACGGCAGGATCTGAAGGAGAAAAACGCCGACCTTGAAATGAAACGCGCCATCGCAAACAGCCTGAAGGGGCGGTAAACCGGTCGCCTTGCGCTCCATCTGCCGCCCAAAAAAAACTCACGCCAAGACGCGAAGTTCGCAGAGGAACGAGCCCGCCGAGCTCGATGAAAAACGATTCCTCTGTCCCTATTCCCTTGGCTGCGCAAACGTAAGCTCTAACTGTTTCACTGACCCACTGTTCACTTCCCGTCCCCGGGTTCACTTGTAGATCACGACGAGAAAAATGACGGCCTCGGATTTCCCGATGTTCGTGAGCGAGTGGTCGATGTCAGCCCGGTAGCTCGCAGAATCTCCGGCCCCAACCTCGCATTGATCGTTGCCGGATTCGACGCGCACTTTTCCCTTCTCCATCGTCAGAAATTCGCGCGCGCCGCTGAAATGCGATGCGCTCCGCAGTTCCCCTTTTTGCTTGAGCACGACTTCGTAAAATTCCACATCCTTTTCCAGATTAAGAGGCGAGAGCGTCCGGATCTGGCATTGTTTGTCCGAACGAAACACGTGGGCGCGGTCATCCGCACGAATCACCTGGATGCCCGGCTTGCGCACCGGTTCCTCGACCAGTTCCGCCAGAGAAAGCCCATACGCGCGGGCGATCCGCACGGCAACCGCGAGTGTCGGGTTCGCCCGGCCCCGCTCGATCTGGCTCAACATGGACCGGCTGACCCCGGACGACATGGAAAGCGCTTCGAGCGACCAGCCCTGACCGGCGCGGAGTCGGCGCAGTTTTTCGCACAGAAGACCCGCGTCTGCGTCGGCGGGCGTGGTGACCTTTGGTTTGGGTGTGGTTTTCGCGGCAGGCATCGTTGGATCTAATATAGTGGAATTCCGTCTTGCATATCAAACATCAATTTTCCATTATCCTGCACAGAGCGTCCACTGTAACGAACAAGACCAATATGAAAGCCCTTGTCAAAGCCCGAGCCGAAACCGGCCTCAAACTGCAGGAAGTCCCCGAGCCGAAACCCGGCATCAACGACGTGCTCATCAAGGTCCATCGGACCGGCATCTGTGGCACCGATCTGCACATCTGGAAATGGGACGAGTGGGCGCAAAAGACGGTTCCCGTGCCGATGGTGGTTGGGCACGAATTCGTGGGTGAGATTGTCAAGGTCGGCTCCAACGTGGTGGACTTTCATCCCGGCCAGATCGTCAGCGGCGAAGGTCACGTTGTCTGCGGACGCTGCCGGAACTGCCTCGCCGGCCGACGTCACTTGTGCGCACACACCAGCGGCATCGGCGTGAACCGGCCGGGCGCGTTTGCCGAATTCATCGCGCTGCCCATGACCAACGTCTGGCTGCACCACGACGATATCGACAAGGATATCGCCTCGATTTTTGATCCGTTCGGGAATGCCGTACACACCGCGCTTTCGTTTCCGGTTCTCGGAGAAGATGTCCTCATCACCGGCGCCGGACCGATCGGCATCATGGGTGCCGCCGTCGCGAAACATGCCGGCGCCCGTTACGTCGTCATCACGGACGTGAACCCGTATCGCCTCGAACTGGCCCGCAAGCTGAACATCACGATGGCGGTCAATCCGACGGAGAAATCGCTTGAACAAGTTCAGAAAGAGTTGGGCATGACCGAGGGCTTCGACGTGGGTTTGGAGATGAGCGGCAACATGACGGCGTTTCAGGACATGCTGCACAACATGTCCCACGGCGGAAAGATCGCCATGCTCGGGATTCCCTCTGAGTCGAAGGCGATCGACTGGAACACCGTCATTTTCAACATGCTCACGATCAAGGGGATTTACGGTCGCGAGATGTATGAAACTTGGTACAAGATGTCCGTCATGTTGCAGAGCGGACTGGACATCGCGCCGGTGATCACGCACCGGTTTGGCTACACTGATTTTAGGGATGGGTTCGACGTCATGCTCAGCGGGAAGTCCGGCAAGGTCGTGCTCAACTGGGAAAGCTGACACAATGTTTCACTAACCAGATCCAACTGATGTATACGAAAATCCGAGATCATATTGTTTCCGAACTGGACTCCATCCGGAAGGCCGGGCTCTACAAATCCGAGCGCACCATTTCGTCGCCGCAGGGCCCCCGGATCACCGTCAAGGGCCGTTCGGTTCTGAACATGTGTGCCAACAACTATCTCGGGCTCGCGCAACATCCAGAAATGGCGAAGGCGGCGGAGCAGGGGATGCGCGACCGGGGATACGGTCTCGCGAGCGTGCGGTTCATCTGCGGCACACAGGACATTCACAAACAGCTTGAAGCCAGGCTCAGCGAATTCTTGGGCACGGAAGACACGATTCTTTATTCGTCATGTTTCGACGCGAACGGCGGCCTGTTTGAAACCCTGCTTGGTCCGGAGGACGCGATCATTTCCGACGAACTCAATCACGCTTCGATCATCGATGGCGTCCGGCTTTGCAAGGCGCAGCGGTTTCGGTACAAGAACAACGACATGGCTGATCTGGAAAACCAGTTGAAGTCGGCTTCCAGCGCGCGATTCCGTTTGATCGTGACCGATGGCGTTTTCTCGATGGACGGTTATTTCGCCAATCTCGCGGCCGTCTGCGATCTCGCCGAGAAATACGATGCACTGGTCGTCGTGGATGACTCGCATGCCGTCGGTTTTGTCGGCAAAACCGGACGCGGCTCACACGAACGTTGCGGTGTGATGGGCCGCGTCGATGTGATCACCGGGACGCTGGGCAAAGCACTCGGCGGAGCCAGCGGCGGCTACACCAGCGGACGAAAAGAAATCATTGAGCTGCTGCGACAACGTTCGCGCCCGTACCTGTTCAGCAACACCATCGCGCCTCCAATTGCGGCTGGATCGATCAAAGCGCTGGAACTTTTGTCCGGATCGACGGAGCTTCGCGATCAACTGGAAATCAACACCCGTTACTTTCGCAGTGCGATGGAGAAGGCCGGGTTCAACATCCTGCCCGGCGAACATCCGATCGTCCCGGTCATGTTCGGCGATGCTTCGGTGGCGGTTCAGTTTGCGGATCGGATGTTGGAGAAAAGCGTTTACGTGGTCGCTTTCAGCTTCCCGGTGGTGCCGAAAGGAAAAGCCCGCATCCGGACGCAGATCAGCGCGGCCCACTCGCGGGAGGATCTCGAATTTGCCGTCGCGAAATTTATCGAAACGCGCGACGAACTTTCAGAGCCTGTCTGAAAAAAGAGCGCGGCTGTGTTGAAGACCAGCCGCAGGGCGGAGGCACCAGTCCCAGGCCCCGGAAATTGCGAACCGACTGCGGCTGGTCGAGGACGACACAGCCGTGCTCCGTTTTTTTCAGACAGACCCTCAACGTGACCGGCTTGCCTGCTGTTCAAGCCACTCGCATGCGCCGGGCAACACGCGGTCCCACTGAAATTCAAACGACCGCTTCCACGCGTTTTCGCGGAGCCCGTCATAGGCTTGTTTGTTCTTCAGAACGACATCCAGCTCGGCGGCCAAAGCAGCGGGAGTTTCCTTCTTCGCAATCAGGCCGGTGACGCCCGCAACGGTGGAATCGACCAGCCCGCTCACCGGATACACCAGCGCGGGCGTGCCCATCGCGTTCGCTTCGATCACGTTCAATCCCCAGCCTTCCCGCACGGACGGATGCACCAAAAAATGCGCCTCGGCGAGCAGATGGTTTTTTTGGGATTCTGACAACCTGCCGCGAAGATGCACGGCGTCGTGCAGTTCCAGTTTGGCGATCAGTTCACGGATTTGCTTCTCGCACTCGCCCCCGCCGACAACCGTCAGCTCGACCCTGTTGCCCTTTTTCTTGAGCAGATCCACGAGCTCCACCGCGTGATGAACGCGCTTGTTGTTGGCAAGCCGGGAAACGGTGATCAGCCGGATGGGCGAGCCGAGAGGCTTCGGCGGAAGTTGGTGAAGCGGGATCGTATCGATTCCGTTGGGGAACATGTGGACCGACCCGACGCCGCGCGCTTCGAGTTCGGATTTCGTGCTGTTCGACGGCACCCAGAACGGAACGTTGCGATAGAAACGGTGGGTCCGGAATTCCTGCCAGCGGCCGATCATGTTCAGCGGCCAGTTGTAGAACGAATTCCAGATCGGCCCGAGCACTTCGTGAATGTAGGCGACGCAGTTCGTTTTGCACCACCACGGCGCGTACCACGGGATGCCGTGATGCTGATCGATCACCAGATCGAACTTCGGCTGTGTGCGATACCATTTTTGCGCCGCCAATACTGATGTTCCCCGTCCGCCACCGCGATGCACCGGCACGCCGTCGATCACGTCGTCAACCGGGCCGTTGGGAAATTGATTCGCAAACCAGCACACTTCGTGACCCCGTTCCTGAAGCGCTTTCAGGTAGCGTTGCGACACCCGTTCCGCGCCGCCGGCCATCGGATTCTTCGGGTCGCGCCAGTTGAGCATCAGGAAACGCATGGTGAATGCGCTGATTTGAGGGGAGGACCGCACGGGTGCAAAGAAGAATCTGCGCGCTGCTCCGAAACGTTGATCGCCCGGTACGCGGAAGTCCGTTCCGCGAGCGGGGTTTTGGCTCGCGCCGACGGGGTGGAACTCGCGAGTCAGAAATTCGAAATGGACTCTCGCATTCCGGGCGGAACGGGCTTCCGTGCCCCTTCGCGAAGATCCGACCGCTCAATTTTTGCGTCGGCACCGCCACCAAAGGAATACTCCGCCGCTTAATATGAGCGCCCAAGTTGAAGGCTCGGGAACTTGTCCGGCGAGGATGGGCTGGCCGGAGACGGTGTTGTAGGCGAGGTCGTGGATGATGCCGCCGTTGCCTCGGAGTGGATCGGGAATCTCTATGCGCAGCCAGCCGTAGTGCAGCTCACCGTCTATTTCAAACTGGGCTCCCATGTAGCCCATTGTGCCGTCCTGCCACAGTCCTCCTGCGCCCTCCCTAAGGACGTAGTGGAAGTAGGCGGTGATGGGATATTCAAACGGAAGATTGGGGGCCTGGTAGGTTTCAAACCAGACCGCGCCGGGCGGCAAGTCCGGACCGATGGCCTGCCCCGCCTGCAAAGGGATGGCCCGCGCCCCCCAGATCGCCGGGAGGCTCCGGATAGGAAAACACGGCGCTGTCGCCAATCCCGATTGGCTGAAACGCTTCACCCGCCTCAATGATGAAATCGGTCTGGCCGTCCTCATTGAAGTCGAGGTTGTAGCGGGTGGGGAAGTTCGCATCGCCAACGATCCAAAACGAACCGAGGTCGCGGTAAACGACGGTGCCTTGGGCCCGACCCGTGTCCAGAAACAACGCCAGGAGGAGAAGAGACAGCGCGGGGGCAGTCGGGAGTGTTCTCATGGCCGTTAGTATAGTCTGTTATTTCCCGCTGGCAATCTGTGCTCCCAAACGCACAGGAGCACGGGCGCATCTTGACACTGCCCCCGGAGCGCGGCCGTTAGGCCGCTTCAACGACCGGGTGGGCAACGGCGTAACGACTGGCCCGTGGGCGTGTGAACGATGAAGCGGCGTAAACGCCGCGCTCCGAGCCAGTTTGATTACGGGGGCAGTGTCAAGATGCGCCCCAGGAGCACAGATCGCCGTTTCGCGGGGGGGCGGCTAATCGAGCACCACCCGGTAAAAGCGGTTTTCGCCGGAACTGTAAGGAACGTTGGTCACGGACATGGTCGTGTTGGTGGCCGTCACGGAGCTGATCGCGTCGGTCCACAGGTTGGGCGGCATGTTGGTGGCGTACTGGAGCTTGTAGCTCTTGCCCACCTTGGCCGACCACGTCATGGCCATGTGGTTTGAACTTACCCGGGCGACGTCCAGCAGTTCCGGACGCAGATAAACCTCCTGCCCCTCGATCAACAACGAATACTCCTGATTGGTGACGCTGGGAAGGTAGTTGCCCGTCCGCAATGTGCCCTTGTGCTGGACGTGGATCTCGTATGATCCCGAAGTAAGATTGGTCACGATCATTTCCACGTTGTCCAGCGTGTTGTCCCCCGTGGCGGCGGCGGCGCCGCGACTCGACGGATTGAGCACGTAGGGCAGAGCGACAGGACCGCCGCCGCTGGTGGTGACACGGACGTCCAAATCATTGATGAGCCGGGACGTCGGATCGTTGAGCACGGGCTGGTTGGTCGGATAGTATCCCCGATCGTTCCAGACGAGGACCACCCGCAACGGATCACTGCCGGAATAGTTGATGTACACCACGTTGGTGGTGCCGTTGGTCAGAACGCCCTCGATGATGTTCGGATGAAGGCGGGCCGAGGGAGCGCCATATCCGTCATGATAGTTGGTCAGATCCCGCGCCAGCAGGCTGGCCGCGCGGTCGATGTCCGCCACGCCCCAGCCAAACTTGTAATCCGGCCCGGGCGCCGGTCCGGCCTCGTTTGCAGTCAGAATGAGCAACGCCTTGTAGGTGGAGGCGAGGAAACGTTTCTCATCGCCGTAATACTCGCGCACGCGTTGTTGCAGCAGGCCGATCCCGCCGGAAATCGCTGCGGCGGCGGAGCTGGTGCCGGTGCTGGTGTTGTAGCGGTTGGTCTCGGTATTGTTGAACTTCGCCGAGCTGAAGACCTGATAACCGTCCGCCACCAGATCGGGTTTGATCCGGCCGTCGTCGGTTCCGCCGAAGCTGCTGACGGCCGCCAGCGTGACGTCGGCGGCGGAGGTCCAGCCGTTGGTCAGACCGTTGATGGCCCCGACGGTCAGCACGTTCTTGGCGGTCGCATAGGTGTTGATCAGGTCGTAGCCGCCGCTGGTGACGCCATCCGGGTAGTGATAATCGGTGAAGGTCCGTCCGGCCGCCTGATCAGAATAGTGATAGTGCGGTTCAAGACCCGAACCCACCGGCGGGGCGCCGCCGTCGTTGGCGTCATTTCCGGCCGCAAACACCGGAAGCAGATACTTGGTTGTGTAAACCGTCTCATCGGTCTGTTCGGCACGTTGTCCATAGAATCCGAACTGGAGGTCTTCATACGGGTAGTTCGTTCTCCCATACCACCACCAATCGCCCCCCTCAAGCTGCCAGCCTTGCTTGGGACCGTACGAATGGTTGGAGACATGGATGGCATAATCAATAGAGTCACCGCCCATTTCGGTCGGGTCGAGCCGATGGTTTCGCGCTGAAATGGTGGACCCAAAATGGTGGACCCATAGGCCATGCCGGTGGCGGCGGAGTTCAGGCCGCTGGCCCCGATCGTGCCCGCCATCTGGGTCGCGTGGCTTTCCGCCACGAGGTCCGGCACGTAGCCGGTGTCGCCGCCATCGCGGTAAAACACGCGCGGCCCGTAAACGAGAAACTCCTGGTGGTTGGTCTGCGGCTTTCCCAGATCCCACAGACCCACCGTCGTGCCATAGCCGGTCAACGGGGTGGTGGAGATGCCCGTCGGCGGGCTGTTGGTCCACGCTTTGTCCACGGCGATGGTTTTGGCGGCGACCACGTTCATGCTTTGCAACGCCACCACCCCGCCGTCATAATAATCCACGTGGGAACCGCCGGGTGTGTCTTCGGCCAAAGGGATGCCCAGCTTCCGGGCCTCAATTATTGCTTTCTCATGTGACGCGATCTGTTTTGCCCGCATCACCCCGGCATGGGCACGGACGTCCCGGACATAACTCTGTCAGCGGCGCTCCTTCTCTTCGCGGACCAGCGCCTCCGCGGAAAGCAGCCGCTGGCGCGTCGGCGCGTCCATTTTGGAAGCGACCTTGGCTTGGTGCGCGAACGGAACGAAACGTTCGAGATCCGCCCGCCAACGAGCCTCCCGGGCTTTGCGCTGCGCCGCCAGTTCTTCGGGAGTCGGTTCGCGGGGAGGATTTGCTTGCGGTAAAGTCGGAGGTATCGGCGGTAACTCCTGGGCATTGATGTTGAAGTGAAAAAACAGCATGAGGGAAAGGGCAGCGGCTTTCAGCTTCAAACGATTCCTCCCCGACCGTGACGGATTTTTTTGTTCATAGGATCACATGGGTTGATGGTTCTGAACCTCTCTTGGACTGGACGGCACAGCTCTGATCGCCCTGTCTCTTTTTACTGTGATGAATGTGACCGGCACGGCAGCCAAAGGCAAGTTCGAACTGAAAAAACTCCACCTATAGGCGGTAGTCCAACCGGTGCGTGCGCTGTTGTGCTGGCGGGATGTCAACAAAGCTAGCGCATCGCACCCGGTTGGGTGACGCCATCCGTCGCCGCCGGAGAAAGGCCGGGTTCAGCCAGGAGGTGCTGGCGGAAAAGGCCGATTTGAACTCGAAGTACCTGAGCGAAGTCGAACGGGGGAACAAGACGATCTCGGTGGACAGTCTGGCGAGAATCGCGGCGGCGCTCCATTGTCGTTTGGACCAGCTGTTCAGAGGCATGTGATCCGCAGCCGTACTCGGTCCCCGTCCCGCGACCGGTTGTTCGGCCAGTGAATCGGTTACGCTTGATTCTCGTTCAACCCGGCCCATCGCGAAGGGGCGACGATTCTTCATATTTACGTTGTGAATTCCTCATAAATCACGCTGACAATTCATGGAAAACCGTTCATTCTCCCCTCCCGTTATGTCCCAGAATAATTTCATTCCATTCTTGATCGACAATCCGCTGACGTTACGACGGATCGCGTCCCAACTCGAAATGTTACCTGCCGACGTGGAGCGTGATCTCGCGAAACTCGATGAATCCCTGGAAGACACCAAATGGAAAATGGTGGTTCATCCGGCGCTCTGCCGAAAATGCGGCTTCCGGTTCGGCACGGAAAAACTGAGCAAGCCCAACCGATGCTCGGAATGCAAGGCCAAGGTCATGACGGAACCGGAGATCGAGATCCGGGCGCGCGGCAGATCCTGATCACCCCGCGTCCGATGCACCGCGTGATTTTCCATCTCGATATGGACGCGTTCTTCGCCTCGGTCGAACAACGGGATCACCCGAAACTTCGCGGTAAACCGGTCATTGTCGGAGGTTCCCCCGAAGGCCGCGGCGTCGTCTGTGCGGCAAGTTACGAAGCACGCAAGTTTGGCGTTCATTCCGCCATGCCGACCAAGACGGCGGATCGGCTTTGTCCTCACGGCATTTTTGTTCGACCGCGAATGTCGGCCTATCAGGATGAATCGCGGGAGATCATGAAGCTCATCTCCGATTTTGGCGCGGTGATCGAACAGGTCTCCGTCGACGAGGCCTACCTCGACATGTCGAAACTCTGCGACGGCGATTCAGCCGACGACTGTTTGTACCGCGCGATCCCGTTGGCGAAAGAAATTCGAAGCCGGGTGCGAACGGAACGTCAACTTACCGCCAGCATCGGCGTCGCTTCCAACAAACTGCTGGCCAAGCTCGCGAGTGATTTTCAGAAACCGGACGGGCTCACGTTGATTCCCGAACGCGACAAGGTGGCTTTTCTAGCTCCGCTACCGGTGCGCGCCATTCATGGAGTCGGCAAGGTTACCGACGAGACGCTTCGCAAGGCCGGCATTCACACGATCAAGCAACTTCAGGAATACCCCGGCGATCTCCGGTCGTTGGTCGGTTCCTTCGGGGCGACGCTGAAACGGTATGCGATGGGTGACGACGATCGCCCCCTGGATCTGAGCGACGAGGTGAAAAGCATCAGCAGCGAAGAAACGTTCGCGCGAGATACCGAGGATCGGACCATTCTGCGGAATTGCCTGAAACAACAGGCTGACGAAATCGCCGCGAAGCTGATCAAGCGCCGGCTCTGCGCGAAGACCGTGCAGGTGAAACTGCGCTACGGCGATTTCAGCACGTTGAACCGGCAGATCACCGTCGAGGAACCGATCGAATCCGCGCAGACGATTTACCGGATGGGTTGCGTATTGCTCGCCCGCGAAAAACTGGTGAACCGTCCACTGCGATTGCTGGGGCTCGGAGTCACCGGACTCGAATCGGCATCGATGCAACAGCTCTGGCTGGCGTTGAAATAGCCATCACTGCATGCATTGGATTGTTTCTCATATAGAACGTACAGCAAAAAGAATGTCGGAAAAGGGTGGCGGGTGCGGTGATGGCAGGGTGCGTCGCTCCGCGCGCGCCGCCGGGAGCCGGACGAGACTTTGAACATTCAGAACGGTTGAAGAAAGACCTGAACCCGCAAAGCCCATCGACGGACCGCGCAGGTTCACAGAAATCCTATGTCAGCTCAACCCAAACCCCGCGCTTACCTGATTCTGACTGACCGCTAATCTTCGATTCATTGTGAGAAAGTTAACAGCCAACGCTTTCCACGAAACGACGACTGAGTGTGGCCCTATAATACTGATGGGCGAAGGAAGTGATGACGTCAGTTTTCATATTGTTTCACGCCCGAGCCAATTCCCTACGGCGCTCCACGCCTCCAGTCTTGGCGCAGCTAAATCGTTAGACCACTCGACACCGATGCAACGATTGCGCCATCTATTTTGCACTATGGGCATACTCTCATTCTTTTTTGGCGAATGCGGAAAGCAGCCAACCCCACAAAGCCCAGCGACGACGCAGACCATGCCGTCAGGTGAGCTTTCTTACAGTCAGTTGGATATTACCGAGAGGTTCGACGACCATCTCCATCTCAAGCCTGACGATTGGATTCCGACAGTTCCACTGAACAAGTCAGTGCCAAATGGGAAGGACCTGCCACCGGTTGACGCCAGCGCCGACGAGGTTTACAAGGCTGCCGAGAGATTGTCGCAGCTTCGAGAGTCCATCTCGATTCAGAGCGATGGCGTTTACTGTCTGGTTTGCCATGTTGCGAACACTCAGCTTGCGAAGTTACGCACGCCTTACCCGAAGTGTGGGAGAGCGTTATTGAAGTTTGGTTGGGAGTGATATGACGACGTGGTCGAACATGCTTACGCGACATCTTGAACATTGAAACATGAAGACCATCATTGCAGTTCTTGGGACCCTTCTCATTTCAGGAGCCCTTCTCATGGCCGCTGAGGCAGACCGGTTCGTTCAGAAAATCAAACTCCCCTCCGGGCGGACCGCCGTGGTAGCGGACGGTGATTATGAACCTCGTTCCATTGGCAGTTATAGCGTGCGGATCTATTCAGGACAGAATCCTGATTTCCCCTTCGAGGACTACGTTGTCGGGGTCATACGGGCGCGGCCCGAGGGTTACATCGAGAAGATCATGCTGGCCGATATTGATGGTGATGGGCACGATGAGATTGTCGTGATATTCCGTTGCGTGGGCACAGGCCAGTTTCTGTCCGCCGAGGCCTTTGCGTTTGATAAGGAGAGGTTGTTTTTGCGCGCTTCGGTCGAAGGTTTGGAACGGAATGCAAATCCCGTGACAGCCTTGAAGAAGGTGAAGAAATGACCATCCCGCCGAACAAAAAAGAGTATAGCGAAGGAGAGGAACGAGCCTGCGACCATGAATCCTGTAATGACTGAAAATGAAACTCGCACTTGCACAAATGTTGGTGGAACCGGGCGATCAGGCCGTCAATCTTGCGCGCGCCGAACAATCCATTCGCGATGCCGCTGGGCAGGGCGCGGACGTGGTGCTGCTTCCCGAATGTCTGGACCTCGGTTGGACGCACCCGTCGGCCTGTCAAAATGCGTCGCCTATTCCAGATGGAATATCGTGTCAACGGTTCGTCCGGGCGGCGATGGAGAATAGTATCTACGTTTGTGCCGGACTGGTAGAGCGAAGCAGTGACCGGCTTTTTAACTCAGCGGTGTTCATTGATCCGAACGGGGAAGTGCTGCTTCACCATCGCAAGATTCATGAATTGGATTTTGCGCGGGAACTTTATTCAACGGGCGATCGACTCGGTGTCATCGACACGCCGTTCGGCAGGATTGGATTGATGATTTGCGCGGATGGATTTGCGCCCGGTCAGGCGATCAGTCGTTCGCTGGCGATGATGGGTGCGGAGATCATTCTTTCGCCCTGTGCGTGGGCGGTTCTTGCTGGCCACGACAATGAGAAGACTCCCTACGGCCAGATCTGGTTGGACAACTACGGTCCCGTCTGCCGCGAGTTTGGAATTACGATTGTGGGTTGCAGCAACGTCGGCCCCATTACGTCCGGTCCGTGGGAAGGGCGGAAGTGCATCGGCAATTCGATGGTGATTGGTGGCGATGGTGAACGCGGTCTGTGCCTCTCGCATGGTCCGGAGGAGTTGCGGATATTCGAGTGGAAGAAGTGATCTGCTCAATGTCAAAGATTGAACGCGATCGGAGGACAGGCATCCTGCCTGTCAGGGATGCCACGAACGTGCAGCCAGGAATGGCTCCTGGCACGTGAGTCTGCTTGAAACCGCGTCCTGCTTTCCTGGTTCGCGAGGGAGGCGGGCTGGAAGTCTGTCCTACGCGGGGCCTGAGACATCAGCCCGCAACCAGCGCGGCACCCCGCGTTGTTGCACCTGAATCGTCGCGTAACCGATAAAGATCAGTGCGCCGAACAGAATCGAAAATCGATACGCCGGGTGTGTTGGTGGTAGCGAGAGCAGACCGAACATGTCGGTTGCCAGATCGATCGGATTGATGATGACGTCCCAGCTGTTCCACCGTTGGAACCGGCCGATGTAGACGCCAACTCCCGCAAGGCCACACGCAACCAAGGCGAATGTCCATCCGACCCAATCATTGATCGCGCGAGTCACGTGCCGGTGCATCATTCGCAGAGAAACGCATCCGATCAGAAATCCCGGCCACGCAAACAGCAGGATCAGAATCATGTCGATCCAGAATCGGGTGTCGTGGACAGGCCCCAGATGCACGATGTCGGTGAAGAGATACGGCGCGTTGGGGAAGAACAACAACCAGCCTGCTGCTGCCCACGGTTTCCAGTTTCGCCAACCCAGCCGATCACCGAGGCGCATGGATGCGATGGCGAACACGAGCGGCAGCCAGGCGAGAAACAGGTTCCACGGCAGGAACAAATGTTGGAGCCGACCGGTCAACACGATGCGAAGTGCGAGTGTACAGCGACAATTAGATTTCCCCACTGACGACGATTAAAATTCCCCGGTTTTGCGGGGGATGGTTTTGCGGTGGTTTTGTTCCGATCGGGACGAAGCTCTTCCGCAGATGGTCACCGAAAGTCAGTTAAATCAACTCC
>JBDNGP010000251.1:0-4558 GCA_041689265.1 Verrucomicrobiota bacterium | reverse complement strand
CGCTCCGAACCCGCTCCAAGAGCAACTCAACCACGAATCAAAACACCCAAAACCAAAAAGGCTACGGTGTCCAGGTTGTGAGGCAATGGAAGCCCAATCCATGAAACCCTTCGGTGTCCTTCAGTTATGAGGCAACAGGATCTTCGCCCGGGAAACGCCTCCCCTGCCCGCTCGGTTCTCTCCGCGCCCGCCGGTTAATAGGGATGGTCCAGTCAGGTCCGCAATTTCTGCAACCGGAAGAAACGGAACGGCTCACTCATCGGTGGTTGAATCGAGTTCAAGTCTCCGATAACCGTGGGCGTGATCTGGACCGGACGCCAATGGACAGCGACGCTTTGTTCGACACCAGCTCGCCCGCCTCGTTCGTCAGCAGAACGCTGTAGTCCGCGATATCGTTCTGGCTGATTCCGGTGATCGTCAGCGTCGACAACGGTTTTCCGGGAATGTCATCGCCGTTTTTCCGCCATTGATACGTGATCGTGGGATCCGGCTCGTGCTGAATGGCGAACACGGCGGTTCCACCGGGCCGCGCCTGCTGAGCCTGCAACAGAGTGATCAAAACCGGGCCGGAGATCGCGAGAAAATTTGAAAAATAGAAGACCGTCTTGTTGACCGTGTGCCGGGGCGCACCGGCGGTCAGTGCGATTGAAAACTGCGAACCCGGGCCCATCCCCCAGTCAAGCGCGGACTGAAACGCGGCCAGCTCCCATTGATAGCCATTCGACGGGCCTGATTTGTCATAGTAGAAAACAAGAACCTGATCCGGAGCGCAGTATTGAATCTGGAGCGAGACGGTCTCGGACGCGATCGGCCACTCGGTCGGGTAAACGTCGTCAGAATCACCGTTCAAACTTCCGGCGCTGCTGATCTGATACGACTTGGAATCCCCCTGTTTGAAGGTCCGGTGGAAGACATTGAACGAGTCGCCCGGGTCGTCTTTATTGAACACGACCATGCCGATGTAAAAATCACCGTTCAATGGCTGCAGAAGCGGGAACGTGTCGTAGGTCGCCGGCCCGATCCGGACATCGACCTGCGCGATCCAGCTGTTGGTGAAGCTCCCATTGTTCGACACCCATCGCGCGAGGACATTGGGGTTCGGGATACCGATGGTGGCGTAATTGTAATAGAGGCGCGCCGGTTCCTGGCGGAGGACACCCGCGCCGTATTGAAGAAAATCTCCGCCGCCGACCACCGTTTGCGGATTCCATTTCTCGAGATCCAATGCGTTGCCTTGAAATGGATCGCCGCCCCGGAGTTGCTCGCATCGGCCGTGCGAAAGCGAAAGAGTGAGGAATGTCGCGACCAAGAAAATACAGTTTTTCATAATTGAAGCGGGGAGAATTCTGTTCCGCTCGAGGTATGTTTCTTCTCCTCCTCGTGTCAACGGGATTGAACTCGTAAATGGGCCGGTGCATCACGGCCACTGGTCCCGCATGGGGCATGGGAAAAGAGAAGAGAAGCAAAGCCTACAGAGACTGACAAAGCATCCGAACCGATCAAGCTGTATCGGCTGAGGGCCAAAGGCCCTTCCTCATACCAGCCTGGGCCAACGGCCCAGGAACCGGTTTCGTTTCCCGCAAGGGCTGAAAGCCCGATTCACGGGTCCGCTTCCAAATGATGACATGAGAACAAGATTTGGTCGCCTGATTGCAGTTCACCTGGCTACACACCTGATTTCTCAGGAGGGGCACTTTGATTACAAACCTAGACAAACCATTCTTCCCAATCTTGATGTTCACTATCCATTTGAAATGTCTCGCCTTTCATAAATGCGGCCACCGCGCTCTCGTAGTCGTGTTGCGACAACTCACATGGCTCCCACTCAATCGTTGTCGCCAGCTCGCCGTCGTCAGTGCCTCTCTTCAGAAACGAATTCATGGTCTCAAGACTCGGCCAGCGGCGCTTGCGCTTGCAGACGCCGAAAGAGAGGCCAAGCTCAAAGAGCCGTTGCATGCTCATATGTCCCGACTCAATGATTTTGATCCAATGTAGAGCCACAGGCGTTGTGCCGTCTGACAGGTTTAGTTGGCCAAATCCGTTTTGCCCGTCGAACTACTTCAATTTCTCCGGGTTCAACCCCAGCAGTTCCTTGGTCAGGAAGCGGCCGTTCTTGCGGATCAGTTTGCCGTCAAACCAGACTTCGCCGCCGCCGTAGTCGGGCCGCTGGATCAGCACCATGTCCCAGTGGACGGCGGACCGGTTGCCGTTGTCGCACTCGTCATACGCCTGGCCGGGCGTGAAGTGCAGCGAGCCAGCAATCTTCTCGTCGAACAGGATGTCGCACATCGGATTCAGAATATAGGGATTGAAACCGAGTGAGAATTCGCCGACGTACCGCGCACCGGCGTCGGTGTCGAGAATCTCGTTCAACCGTTTCGTGTTGTTCGAGGTCGCCTTCGTGACCTTGCCGTCCTTGAACTCCAACCGGACGTTTTCAAACTTCGTGCCCGCATAAAGCGTGGGTGTGTTGAACTGGATCACGCCGTTAACCGAATCCTTGATTGGGCAGCTGAACACTTCGCCGTCGGGAATGTTACGGTCGCCGCCGCACATCTTCGCACCGATGCCCTTGATGCTAAACCGCAGATCCGTGCCGGGACTTTTCAGGTGAACCTGATTGGTCTTCTTCATCAGCTTTTCCAACGGAAGCATCGCCTGGCTCATCTTGGCGTAATCCAACGTGCAGACATTGAAGTAGAGGTCCTCGAATGCTTCGGTGCTCATGCCCGCCGCCTGCGCCATGCTCGGGGTCGGCCAGCGGAGCACCACCCATTTGGTCTTGCTGACGCGGTAGTTCTGAACGGGCCGGATCAGTTTCGAATACAGCTGGAGATTCTTCGCCGGCACATCGGAAGATTCGGTCGCGTTGTGGCTGCCGCGGATCGCGATGTACGCCTGAACTTTTTTCATGCGCTTCAACTCGATGTCGCGCACGAGTGTCGCGTGGGCCGTGTCGGTGCCGCGCAGCATCTCGCGGGAGACCCGGCTGCTGCGAATGTCAACGAGCGGCGTGGCCTTGGCCTTGCGCGCGGCGCGGACGAGTTCAATGGTGAATTCCTCGGGAACATCCATCACGTCGATGAGCACATTTTCGCCCTTCTTGAGGGCGCAGGAATAGTTTACGAGCAACGAAGCCAATTGGGTGTAACGCGGATCAGTCATAGGATGGCGGAGAGCAAATCACAACCGGTTGTAAAAAAACAATCCTATTTCCCGGTGCAACTGATGTGAAGCGCGCGTTCAATCGGACGAGCGGGGTAAGGACCCTGGTTCTTTGCTCATTTGTCAACGTTTCAAAGAGGGGGTGGTAAAGCAGAGCAAAGGTGACGTCGTTGCTCTGGTTTACGGTGATTTCGAGTTGAGGTTGGTCTGGTCGCACGCCAACAAGAACGCGATTTTCTGAAACTTTCTTTGGAAAGCTTGCAAGCAATGGATCGCGATAATCTTGTGGTGGCCATCCAATCGGTTTTTCCCGATGCCAACTTGGCAAAACTGGACGACTTGATTTCTGAGAAGAAAACAGAAATGGCCAGACTGCGGACCGACGTCGGCCCGGAGAACCAAATGGTCCTTGCCGTGGCGGCCGAGTTGGAGAATCTCACAGCGCAACAGACTCAACGGATTGGCGGATTACTGAAATCCGCCGAAGCCAGGCTGACGGTCATGGAGAAGATGATTATTGCCAGTGAACGTGAGAAGGAGCTGCTACAACTGAGGAGCATACCCACGAGAGTTATGTCGCCGACACCTTCGATTCCTGAGTTTCACGAAGTTCAGGTTGGCGATACGCTGACATCGATTGTCAGAAAATATGCGGCGATCCAGAATAGCGGAATTACCGGACAGCGGCTGCAAGAGCTCAATCCTCAACTGATTTCCAAAACGGATCCGGAGCGGTTGCGCGTGGGAGATCGCATCCGGCTCCCAGCGCTCGCTCGGGGCGAGGATGGCGCAACGCCAACCTACGGCACAGCGGCTGCCCCATCGCCAACCACTTCAAACATGACCCCGATGAAGCCGAGAACTCCGCCGCGTCCAGGCGCTCGTGGCCAACAGTCCGGACCTGCTCAACAAACGTGAGAAGGATGGCCTGCCGCCGTTGCACCAGACCATTCAACAAGGGCATCTCAACGTCGTGCGCTATCTGGTGGCCAATGGAGCCTCGACCTCTGTCATTGATAGCAACGGGAAAACACCGCTCTATCTGGCGGCGCAACGGGGACAGTTGAGCGCGCTGCGCCTGTTGCAGGAAGCCGGTGTCAGTATTGATCAGCCGCTGGCGGAAAGTGGCGAACGGGCGCTTCAGGCCGCCACGGAATCCGGGAACAACTCGGTGATCGAATTTCTTCTGAGCGAAGGCGCGGATTTAAATGCACAGGACAAGGAGGGACGCACCAGCCTACACGTCGCGGCTCAGCAATTCTCCTTTTGGGGGAGTCACAAGAGGGGCGAGGGGCATGGAGAGGAGGGTCCCGGTCGTGAAGGGCTGGAGCGGCGGGAATATCCAGCCAGCGTTTGGCGGCGTTGAGCTCGCAATCCTGTTTGACCTGCCCGT
>JBDNGP010000250.1:0-17563 GCA_041689265.1 Verrucomicrobiota bacterium | reverse complement strand
TTTTCTCCGCTGTGCATCTCGCCGCCACCACGGATTGACGGGTGTCGTAGCGCGCCGAAAAAATCTGCCGCTCTCGACAACCGAGCAACGGCCACCACGCGTTATCTCGGTTTCAACTGCGGGAACAGAATCACGTCGCGGATGCTTTCCTGGCCGAGGAGCATCATGCACAGGCGGTCGATGCCGATGCCGATGCCGCCCGCCGGCGGCATTCCGTGCTCCAGCGCGATAAGGAAGTCTTCGTCGAGTTTCTGCTGCTCGCCACCGGCCTGATGTTCCAGCGTGGCACGTTGCGCGACCGGGTCGTTTTGCTCCGTGTAACCGGGTGAAATTTCCTGCCCGTTGATGCAGCACTCGAACACTTCCACCGTGCTCGGATCGTCGGGCGAGAGCTTGGCGAGCGGCACGAGTTCCTTCGGCAGATGCGTGACAAACGTCGGCTGAATCAGCGTCGGTTCGATCAGCTTTTCAAACACCGCGCCGGTCACTTCAAAGTCTTCGTACCCTGTGGCGATGTCTCCGCCAAGTTTAAGGTCTTCAATCGCGCGACGACGTCGCTCTTCTGACGACACGTCGAACCAATCTGCGCCTGCCACTTCCTTGACTAGATCTTTGTAGCGCGCGCGCTTCCACGGTCGAACAAGATCAATTATGCGAGGATCAGTGAATGCTCTTAATTGCACCAACTGCCCCCTTAAACCATTCAAGATTTCGGCATGTAATTTTGGATCATATGCTTTTGGAAGAGTAGGATTTTTCAAGGCATCAACTAATGAATCAATGGCTCGGTTCGCGACGCTAACAGATTCTGTGGCCACAACAAATGGTTTTTCAGGAGCGGCAAGAAGTTGCTCAAATTCTGTAATGAAGGGTTGAACCACTTTTTCGTAAGCAGCTTGGCAAGAATCGCCGGGAAATAGTTTAATCCCAGCACCAACCAATTTCATTTCAAAAGCGGCAATGGCTTGTTTAGTTGCCACTGGTTGATGATGTTCAATGACGCGTTTTCTCAAAACCTTTTGCGCAACAGTCGTGATCAACGACTCCACCGTCTCCATCATGGTTTCGTAATCACCAAACGCCTGATACGCCTCCAGCATGGTGAACTCCGGATTGTGCCGACGCGACAGACCTTCATTGCGGAAGTTCTTCCCGATCTCAAACAGCCGGTCGATGCCGCCGACGAGCAAACGTTTGTGATACAGCTCCAGCGCGATTCGCAGGTAGAAGTCACAACCGAGCGCATTGTGTTTTGTTATGAACGGTTGTGCCGCTGCGCCGCCGGGAATCGCCTGCATTACCGGGGTCTCGACCTCAACGTATTTCCGCTCATAAAAGAACTGCCGGATCTCGTGGATGATCTGGCTGCGCTTGAGAAACACGTCCTTCACATCGTCGTTCGCGATCAAGTCCAGGTAGCGCTGGCGGTAACGCGTCTCAGTATCTTCCAGTCCGTAATATTGCGATGGCGGCGGTCGCAACGCTTTCGCGAGAATTTTGAACGACTCCAGCTTCACGGAAATTTCACCCATCTTCGTGGTAAACTGGGCACCCGTCACGCCGATGAAATCGCCGAGATCGATGTGTTCGAGAATCTTGAACAGCTCATCGCCGACCACCTTTTTCTGCACGTAAACCTGCATCCGCCCGGTCTGGTCCTTGATGTCGATGAACAGGCTTTTGCCCATTTCACGGCGGGCGGACACACGTCCCGCGAGCGAGACGACGCGGTTTTCCTCGTACTTCTCCCGGGAGTCCGCGCAAGTTTCGGACGGGGTAAACTTGTTGGCAAACGGGTCGATGCCGTGCTCCCGGAGGGAGGCAAGCTTGGCGCGGCGTTGTTCGATCAGAGCGTTGGTATCTTCAGCGGACATAAATCAGCCGCCGATAAAACACGACCCGGGGAACGATGTCCAATGCTTTGCCAGCGGGACGAGAGGAAGAAGATCCTAAAGGAAGCGAAGCGGAGATCCAATCAACGGTAGGGCGACGCTCCTGCGGAGCCCATTTCCAAGCTCCGAGGGAGCGAACGGAAAAGGTGACTTCCTTTCAGGACTTTAGAATGGGTTCAGCGGGAGTCTCTCCCTACCACCCAAAAATTCTGCCTTGCCGATCTGGAGATCGGCGCTCCGCAATTCGGCTGCTCACCCAAACACACGTTTCAACCGCGTCTGATGATACGCGGTCCGTTGCTCCGATGTCATCGAATCGAAATCCGGTGCCCCCGAAGCCAGCTTCGGCCAATCCACAACCGTAGTCGCCGACGTGAGGAGGCTCTGACTTTCCTTCGCCGAATCCAAACCAGCCGCCCCGACCCATGACTCCGCTTCGGCACTCGGCTTTCGGCTTTCGGCCGTCGGCATTGCGACAGAAACCACCTTCTTCGCATCGCCCCCGCCGTAACTCATCGCCTGATCGGTCAGCACGAGGTCCTGGTCCAGCGGACGGTTCGGGCGCAGGTTCAGCTTTTGCAAAACATCGTGATACGCCCTTACCGCTTCCTCCGGCGAAACCTTGCCGTCAGTGATCAACCGCAGCATCTCGATGAACGCCAGCTGATGTTCGGCATTGTTGATCTTGCGACCGAACAACGCCACACGCGCACCGTACTTCTGCGCATCGTGAATCAATCGGAACGCGTCGTAAGTCGTCCCCGCGCTGCCGCCCAAAACACCCACCACCAAGTTGGGATCATACTGGCAAAGTTCCTCCATGTGGTGCGGCCCGTGATAAACGATTTTCAGGAATACTGGGCGCCCCGCATCCGTCACACCCGCGAGCGTTCGAAGGATGTTGTCGTTGATGAACTCACCCAACTTCTCCGGCGAGATGCCGCTGTTCACGTTTGGATCAAACACTTCGAGGAAGTAACGAAACTTCTTCGCCTCCGCTTCTTCGCGAAACGCCTTGAACGCCTCCAATGTCCGCTTGTCCTGTTCCAGTTCGTTCACGTAGGTGACCGAATACAGCCCGAGATTCGCACCGGGAAATTCATCGCTATCTCGATCACACTCCAACTGACCACACTGAATGTGGTCGATGCTTGCCGAGCGAAATGGTTGTGCGGGTTGCTTGATGTAACTGCCGTGGCGCACCGCCCAAACGTCGGTGGTGTCGTTCGCACGGGCGGCAGGCGTCATGTGGGAACTGCGGAACAACCCCTCCTTGATCGCGAGCTGTTCGTTCACCGAAGCCGACATCAACATGATATCCACCAACCCCTGATGAACAACCTCGCGGATAACATCAAGATACTCCGGTAGATTACGATAGCCGAATTCCTCGCGAGTCCAAACTTCAGGGGAGAACTGGGCGGCGTGTTCGCCGAGTTTTGAAAGGTAATTGCGCTTCCCGGTCGCGCTCACGCCGAACGCCATGTCCGCATCCTTCGCATCGGCAATGATGAAATCCCGCGAACGGCGGTCCGCCTTGATCTTCGCCAGTTTGGTGTCGAGAGATTTCATTTTCTTAACCAAAGATTTTTAACCACAGTTGGACACGGATTGGAAATTCCGGCGATATTCGAGCCAATGGACAGAACGCGATCTAGGCGTTTCCGAGCGGCCGTTCCATCGTATTCAGCTCCAGCCCGAACAGAACGGCCGAAGCGGCGAGCAACAGGAAGCTCACCAGAAATAGGATCACAAAATACAGCAGAGCCTTTTCCGGCAAGAGCTCCGTTCGGTCCATCAGAACCGCAGAATAAATAATCGTCGGCACCGGAAGCGCGGCAAAGAGCCACGGATAACCGATCAGCGCATACGCCATTACCGGGGACAACAACGGCGGATCTCCGATGACACTTTTCAAATACCCCGAGCCCACAGACCAACCAAACCACATCGAAGCACAAAAAAGCGTGAAGAGCAGCGTTGTCAGGAAATGGGCGGCCTTGGTCATGGCGCAAATTGACGCATGGAGCTCCAAAAAATATCAATTCAAATCATTTTAAACTGGCCATGATCTGGTTGGTGACGGCTTCCACCACTTTCTCCAGATCAGGATCAACCGAGGCGCTGCCCGCATCGGGCCCGGTTACTGCGCAGGCCACGCCCGGACGCCATTCCGCATTGTCGCACAGTTCGCATTCCTTCAAACCGTGACGCGGATCGGGAATGCCGAGGCTTTGTTTGATCTTCAGGAGATCCTGCAACTGGGTCGGCGTCATCGTTTTCGCCGGCTTCCCGACCTGCGCGGTGACCAGGATGGTGCGGCAATACGCCTCGAGAATCTCCATCTTGAAATACGCGTCCTCGACCCCGTTGTGGCTCCAGCTCACGACGCCGTGGTTCTCCATCAGAATCGTGTTGTGTTTGTCCGTGAGGTCCGCAACGAGCTTGCCCATCTCTGGGGTCCCCGGCGTGCGATAGGGCGCAGCCGCCACCGAAGCGAACACCTCATACTCAGGAATCATGCAACTGGGAGGAATTACTCCGGCCACTGCAAACCCGGTGCTGTAGGGCGGATGACAATGAACCGTTGCCTTGGCCCGTGGCTGGGATTTCATCATCTGCAAGTGCATCAAGATCTCGCTGGTACGGTTCATCTTGCCGTAAAGCTGGTTCCCCTCAAGGTCCACCAGACAAAGGTTCTCCGGCTTCATGAAGCCTTTGGAAACGAGTGTCGGCGTGCAGAGCGCCACGTCGTCAGCCACGCGGATGGCGATGTTGCCCCCATTGCCGTCCACGTATTCGCGCTGCCACATGCGGCGGCCGATGTCGCAGATCTGTTCCTTGAACACGTTGATCTCCGGCGAATTGAAGAATGCTTCGAACTCAGCTGGTGAACTCTTTGCGCTGATCTTCATCGGCTTTCCAGCAACTGCGGCGCGGGTCGGTGCCGGGCTCGCGGCGAATCCGTTCCCGCCCAGTTCTAGGTCGTTCAACAAGTCCTTGGCCGAGGGCGTCAACAGGGCGTCCGCAGGCAGGTCTTTCACGCTGCCGCCATCGCGGAGCAAGTCTTCAATGTCTCGGGCGCTGATTACGTTTTTCATTTCTTCGGTTGATAAAAGATGTGGTCCACCAACGCTGCGTTGATCGCGTCGATGGGTGTGGGTTGATCAAACGGCGCGGTCGCTTCCGCGCCTTCTATAAATCCAATGGTATCGCCTCGACCGCCGCCGATGTCGTCGTAAACCACCACGCTCGGATCAGCGCTCAGGCCTTCGGGCGGCACGTCGCCCTGCTGAAAATGTTCCTTCGTGAACGGGCTCACGATCAGCCATCGCCCGCCTTCCAACGAAGGAACTGTTTTGCTCAGCGTTACCCGTCCTATGACTGTTCCAATTCTCATTTCGCTTTCACATTTGTCCAATGTTCAATCCGCTTCTTCAAATCCGTCACGATCATCAATAATGCGTCTTTCTTACTTTCAGCCTCAAAGCAACCATAGTTGCCAGTTAGCTGCGTGATCCGCTCCAGCATGATTTTCTCACTCGATTTGCACCGCCTTGACTTTCCGTTCTTCGACGACGGAAAGGTCGGTTCCAAGTTAAAGTATTCCAACTCCCAAACATGTGCACGGAACCAACCCTTGCGCTCGGTATCCTTGAAAAGCTCAAGACGCAGTGAGAAATTCAACTGGGGACCAAGATCCAAATCCAGCTCATAGGTTCCCACCAATTTAAAGAAGCTGGTTTTCGCGGCGGAATGGCGAATCTTCATAATAAAGAATCCTCCAACGCCGTCGTACCCGGATACACCTCGTCAACGATCGCGGTGATGAGCCAGCGGGCCGGGCTTTTCTTGTCGCCGACCACTTTCCGCGACGAAGCTCCATCACTCGAAATGATCACCCGCTCGTGCAGCCCGGCACCCAGCGGATCAATCGCCACGATCGGCGCACCAATGTCATCACCCGTGCGCGTAATCTGCTGGCAGATGATCAACCGCCAGCCTTCCAAACTTGGATGCTTCCGGGTCGCCGTCATATTTCCAACTACTCTTGCCAATTGCATTTCAGTTCAACCACGGAGTCACGGAGAGCACGGAGCCAATTCCTTCTCTGCGTTCTCAGTGCCTCCGTGGTTAATAAATTCTAAGATTATCGACCATCACGCAGCGGCGGACGCGGGTGAAGGTCTTCGGGTTGGTCACGCCTTCACCGGTCGGCGTGGCGATTGAATAGCTCAGATAACCTTCACCCCCCAATCCCAGTCCGGCCATGCACGGACCGTTCTTGATGAACAAGGTCGTGTCCAGCTCGCGGGCCATCGCGGTCATATGATTCACGTTGTGCGAATGAATGATCGAGGTGTGCTTGTAGCCGTGCTCGGCCTGCTTGCATTTCTCAATGCCTTCCTCGACTGATTTCACGCGGACGACCGGGATGAACGGCATCATCTGTTCTTCCTGAACAAACGCGTGTTGATCATCTGTTTCGCCGAAGAGAAGTTCGGTTCCCTGTTTGATCGAGACGCCGGCCGCGTTGGCCAGCACCGACGGATCTTTGCCGATAAAATCACGATGCACGCTCGCCTTGGAGCAACCACCACCCTCGCCTTCTTTGAAGGTGAACGCGGCCTGGGTCAGTGAATCGAGCTGACTTGAGTTCAACCGGACAGCTCCGGCATTCTCCAGTTCACTCATCAACTTGTCGGCGATGTGATCAAGCACGAAAACTTCCTTCTCGCCGATGCACAGCAGGTTGTTGTCGAAGGCGGCGCCTTGAATGATTTTTTCAGCGGCACTCTTCAGACAGGCAGTGTCATCGACCAGCACCGGAGGATTACCCGGACCCGCGCAGATCGCGCGTTTGCCGGTCTTCATCGCAGCTTTAACGACGCCCGGACCGCCCGTTACGAGCAATAGTTTTACGTGCTCATTCGCACACAGCGCGGCGAATGATTCCATGGAGGGCTGCTCGATAATGCACGCGACATTGCGGATCCCCGTCTCTCGTTCGATGGCCTTGTTGAATTCTCGAACGGCCATCGCCGCACAACGGGCACCGGTCGGGTGTGCGTTAAATACCACCGCATTTCCCGCCGCGATAATGTTGACGATATTGCCCGCCAACGTGGGAACGGAATGCGTCGACGGCGTGATCGCACCGACGACCCCAAACGGTGTGAACTCTTCCATGGTGATGCCGTGGTCACCACTGTAGCCATTGGGCTTCATCCACTCAACACCGGGAACCAGCTTGATGATCTCGAGCTTGCCGATCTTATGATCCAGCCGACCGATCTTGGTTTCCTCCAGCTCGGCGCGACCCCATTCCACGGCGTTGGTTTCGCACATGTTTTTGACGATCGCGCAAATCTTGGCGCGGGCTTCCATGCCGCCTTTGCGCAGTGCCAGAAATCCTTGCTGCGCCGCGGCACAAGCGGAATCAGCATCCGGAAACACGCCATGACTACCGGTGCCCGAACCGTTCTTGCCGTGGCAACTGCAGGCAGCCTTCGCAGGTTGAGGTGAAGCTGGGGGCAACTTCGGAGCCGACGCGCCGCCACCGATGCGGCCCAACACTTCCGCGACAATATCGCGGACCAAATTTTCATTAATTGCAGTGCTCATCTTTTTTAACCAGGAATGGACACGAATTCACACGAATCAGAGGACGATGCGCTCCCATTCTAATTTTGGGTTTTTGAAATTCAGAAGGACGCCCACTCTGAGTTTCGTGATTTTTAAATAGTTCAACATCTGGCCTCGTTCGATGTCTGTAATACGGTCAATCACTTTTACGTCTACAATGATTTAACCAAAAACAATAAGGTCCGGAATGAACAGCCCAACTTTCCGGCCTTTGTATTCAACATCGAAATTGCGTTGCTGTTCGACTGCGACACTTCGAATTTCAAACTCAATGGCAAGCGCGTTTTCATAAGGCTTCTCGTGCAATCCGTGCCCAAGTCCGTTCAACACTTCGATCGCTGATCCCACCACCTGATAAACTTCTTCTTTGAACAACAACTTCGTTTCTGAATTCGTGTTCATTAGTATCCATTCGTGGTTGAACCTGCTAATTCTTCGCGTTGTAGATTTGTTTGCCGAGGACATCGACGGAATCGACGATGCCGATGATCACGGCGTCCACGGGGCATTCCTTCAGACCGGGCGCAAGTCGGGCGCTGCTGCCCTGGCAGAACATCACCATCTCGCCCTCGCCGGCCCCGACGCTGTCGACCGCCACGATGGTGTTTGAACCCAGCTTGAACTTGCTGGGATCCTTGTCGTCCACGAGCATCGGACGGAGCAGGAGCAGCTTGCGGCCGTTCATACCTTCGTCCTTCTTGGTAGCGACAACCGAGCCTTCGACTTTGGCGAGGAACATTTTTTTAGGATTTAGGAGTTAGAAGTTGGAATCTCGAAGTCAGAAAAAAGGTCCGGAAACGGCACGTTCTAGATTCTAAATTCCAGATTCTCGCTTCCAGTTCACTTCTTCTTCGGCAGAACGGCTTCGGTTTCGTTGTGCGGCCGGGCGATGACATGCACGCTGACGACTTCGCCCTTCATAGATTTCACGGCTTGGGCTCCGGCGTCGACAGCGGCTTTGACGGCCGCGACATCACCGGTGACCACGGCGGTTACCAGCGCGTTGCCCACCTGGGTCATCGGACCGGCGAGCTGCACGTTGGCGGACTTGAGCATCGCGTCGGTGGCTTCCACCAGCGCGACCAAGCCGCGAGTTTCAATCATTCCAATTGCTTGTTGTGACATATGATTTGTTAGTTGTTCGTAGTTCTTCGTTCGTTACTAAAATTGCCCGGTAGGGCGACGCTCCCGCGGAGCCCTGACTTTAAATGGGCGCGGCAGGAGCCTTGCCCTGCCGTCAAAAATTTGTGTCCGGGTGTGTTCATCTGCGGCTAATTTCGTTCCAAAAGACGTTTCGTCTCACGCGCCACGACGAGTTCTTCGTTCGTCGGAATCACGATGATCTTCACTTTGGAATCGGCGGAACTGATGACTTCTTCTTTGCCCTGCGTTTCGGCATTCAGTTTTTCGTCGAGCTTGATGCCGAGATTTTCAAGATTCGCGCAGATCGCCGCACGGGTCGCGGAACGGTTCTCGCCAATGCCAGCAGTAAAGACGATCGCGTCCGCTCCGTTTAGTTGAAAAAAGTATCCGCCGATCCAGCGCCGCGCCTCACTCACCAGAACATCAATCGCAACCTGCGCCTTGGCATTCCCCTGCTCCGCTGCGGTGGCGATATCGCGAATGTCATTTGACACACCGCTCAATCCCATCAGTCCAGATTCCTTGGTCAACTGTCGCTGCGCTTCCTCGATTGAAATGCCAAGCGTCTTCACGACATAAGGAATTGCTTCGGAATCCAGATCGCCCACGCGGTTGTTGTGCGGCAGACCCGACTGCGGGCTCATCCCAAGACTGTTCCCAATCGCCACGCCGTTGCGGATTCCCGTAATGCTCGAACTTCCGCCGAGGTGACAGGAAATCACGCGCAACTCCGGTCCGTTCACTTTAGTCGCACCCTTGTCGCGATAAAGATTGCGAACGCGTTCGGCCACATCCGTCCGGTCGAGCAATTCGGCGCTGCGCTCCGCGATGAATTTGTGACTCGCGCCATGAAAACCAAACCGTCGGACGCCGATGTCATACCAGCCTTGCGGCACGGCATAACGCATCATCGCTTCGGGCGCAAACTGGTAGAACGCGGTTTCGAACAGGCCAACCAACGGAACACCCGCGACGCGTTTGCGAAAGAGCCGGATGCCGATGATGTACGGAGGGTTGTGCGCCGGCGCTAACCCGTTGTAAGCCTCCATCGCGGACAGCACATCATCGTCAAGCTCTACGCAACCGGTGACGTCTTTGGCAATGACGGTCTTGAATCCGACCGCTGCCAGTTCATTCTCGTCCTTGATCGCGCCCGCTTCTTTGAGTTGTGCAAGACAATCTTCGATCGCCTGCGGGTAATCGGTCACCCGCTCGAAGCCGCCCTTGTGAAGCAGCTGTTCGGTGGCGTTCGAGAAATCGAACAACCGCCACTTCAGCGACGTGCTTCCAATGTTGGCGACGAGAATTTTCATTTACCGTTATGGTAGCAGCCGAGGTAACGAGGCTCTAACTTCGGAATTTTGTGAGCCTCCTCACGTCGGCGACTACCCCTGTAAAATCAGCTCAGCCATTTGCCCAAGCCGACGAGTTCTTCGTGCGGACGAGGGATCACCTGAACGCTCACAACCTGGCCAACCTGTGCGGCGGCGGAGGCCCCGGCGTCGGTGGCGGCTTTGACAGCGGCGACATCGCCCTTGAAGAAGGCGGTGACGTATCCGCTGCCGACCTTTTCCCAGCCGGTCATGGAGACGTTCGCAGCCTTCAGTGCGGCGTCGCACGCTTCGAGCAACGCGCAGAGGCCCTTGGTTTCAATCATTCCGATTGCTTGGAGTGCCATAAATTTTAAAGTTAGAATTTGGGAGTTAGAAGTTAGAATCTAGGGTGCGCCGGTTATTTCTTGGCGGTCGGGGCTCCGATGAATGCCTTGACGAGATCCTCGTGCGGACGGGCAATGATGTGGGAACTGACGAGTTCGCCGATCTTGCTGACCGCGCGGGTGCCTGCGTCCACGGCCGCTTTCACGCTGCCGACGTCGCCCTGGCAGAGGACGGTGATCAGCCCGCCGCCAATGGAGATGGTTTTGATCAGACTGACGTTGGCGGCTTTGACCATTGCATCGCTGGCCTCGACCGATCCGACGTAGCCCTTGGTTTCAATCATTCCGAGTGCTTCGCTCATATATGTGTTTGTTCGTTGTGAATGGAGAGTTTGGTTAACTAAAAATTCTTAACCACAGATGAACACGGATGGACACAGATTGCGGAAAAGCGTGTTCCTGTCTGTGTAAACCAACTCACTTGCAAACCTTGATGCGCAAGCATCAAGAATGTTTGAGGTGTTTCGTATCTGTGTTTATCCGTGTTCATCTGTGGTAAAAATCACTTCACCAGCTCGACGGACGTGCCGGGCTGGAGATTGCAGGCATTGCCTTCATCGGTGTCGATGTGCACCTCGAGTTTGAAACTCGGATCCACGCGCACCAAAAGTTTTTCAAAAATCACACCGCACGGTCCGTCGATCTTCAGCTTCATGTCGTCGCCGGCCTTGACCTGGTAATACTTCGCGTCATCCGGATGCATGTGCACGTGTCGCAACGCGCGAATAACCCCCTGCTCCATCTTGAAAAATCCGGCGGGCCCCATGAGCATTCCGCCCGGTGTGCCTTCGATGTTGCCAGACGATTTCAGAGGAACATCGAAGCCGAGCGCGATCGAATCGGTGTAGGCCAGCTCGACCTGGTTCAAGGTGCGGCACGGACCGAGAATGCGAAGATTCGAAATCACGCGACTGCGCGGCCCGACGAGAGTGATTGTTTCCTTCGCAGCGAACTGCCCTTCCTGATAAAGCCACTTATGAACACCGAGTTGGTGTCCTTTTCCGAAGAGCGCTTCCACCGCTTCCTGCGTGAGATGGCAGTGGCGCGCACTGATGTTCACCAGCAACGGATTCGGCGCACCGACCGACGTCGGCAGAGGCTTGCCAAGACGTTGATACACCGCCTGCCGAACCAGATGTTCGACCACGGCGCGGTGCGGAATTGAAGGATTGGCTGACATTTCGTGGAAGATAGTTGAACCAGTTCAAGCAAAAGGTCAACAAATTTCTTGCATAATATTCCAAATTCTTCCAAACACTGTTTCAAATGCAGGCAGAAGAACGTCAAAACCGGATTGAAAACCATCTGAAGAAGATGGAGTTCGCGTCGTTGGCCGAACTGTCAGAACTCGTTGATGCATCAGAGTCTACGGCTCGAAGAGACCTTCAGACACTGGAGGGAAAAGGCATGCTTCAGCGCACCCACGGGGGGGCTCGCATGGTGAATCCACACTCAGATGAGTTCATGTTCTCCAAGCGCGACACCTTTCAAGCCGATGAAAAAGACGCCATTGGCCGGGCCTGTGCGGAATTGATCGCACCCGGCCAGACCGTGATCCTCGATGCCGGCACAACGATTTTCCACGTCGCGACACATCTCTCAGCGAAGAAGCCGCACATCGTCACCAACTCCCTGCCCATCGCCAATCTCTTCGCGGCATCGCACGAACTGGAGGTCGTTGTTTCCGGCGGAGTAATGTATCCACGGCTCGGCGTGCTGGTGGGCCCGATCGCGGTGGAGACGTTTTCCAGAATTCACGCGGACGTTGCCATTTTGAGCGCCGGTGGGATAACCGAGGACGGCATTTCCAATTCCCACGGCCTGCTGATCGAGATCCAAAAAGAGATGCTGAACAACGCGCAGAAAATCATCTTCTGTCTGGATCACACGAAGTTCGGTCGCAAAAGCTTCAGTCAACTCTGCGACCTCGGTGTCATCGACATCGTGGTGACCGATTCGCAGACACCGGAACCGATGTTGGAGATGCTACGGGATCGGGATATTCAGGTGGTGGTGGCCCAATCTACTCACTGATTGGTCTCTCAACCAATTTTTCCTTGGCATATTCCCCTCCCCGCCTTATCATCGACTCGCTCTTTGATACCGACGGATCTTGGTCCGTCACTCACACAACTTGGCGTCAGGGAACTCCGTGAAAATCGGGGACGGTTGCGCCACTGTAACAGGCTACAAACTCCCACTGCCACCGAAAGGGAAGGCGGGAGCGAGGTCATGCCTGGAGTCAGGATACCGGTCAGGTTGTGCTCGTCTCGGTCCCGCAAGGGACCGACTTCTCCGCGAAGAGAAGGATGAGGCCCGGTCGATCGGCCTGACGCCGTCGACAAACTGGATTTGTGCCTTCTTCCCTGTTTTGCGGGAGGAAGGCTTTTTTATTTTTGCCCTTCTCCTGCACTGGTCTCCAAACAAACAACCCCGGCTGTACTCCAGCCATTTGAAAGACCAGTAACATGAAAAAACTCACGCTCGTGACAGCCGCCGCGCTTGCCGGATCGGCTGTCTTCTCATTCAACGCGTCCGCGCAATTCGCGACCACTGTCATCGCTTACCACTCGGGCACCGGCTTCGCCACCGAGTTCGGCACGGGCGCACCTTACACTGATTCCACGACCGCACTTGGAGCACCCGCTGCCGCCACGACGGGAGAATTCGGTGCGCCGATCACTCCGTTCAACGCGCCTTACGAGAAGGAGCAGATCGTGTCGCTTGGTGAAGGCGGTTCGCTGACCGTTCAATTCGCCAAACCGATTCAGAACAACGCGGCAAACCCGTATGGAATCGACTTCATGATCTTCGGTTCGGCGGGATTCATCGACACGGACTGGCCGAACGGCGTCACCGACGGGACCGGTTCGATTTTCGGAAGCAACTCCGGTGGTGTCACCCGGGTCTACGTCGGGAATTCCACGGGCAACATGTATCTGCTCAATCCGTCGCTGGCGCCGATTGTCGACGGCATGTTCCCGACGGACGCTTCGGGCAACTTCCATTCGCCGGTCAATCCGTCGTTTAACAACGCCAGCTTCGCGAACAAGACGATGGCCGAAATCAGCGCCATGTATGGCGGCTCGGCCGGCGGCACGGGATTCGATCTCGCGTGGGCGGTGGACGGTTTGAACAACCCGGTTACACTCGATAATATTCAGTTCATTCGCGTCGATGTTTTGTCGGGGCGATCCGAGATCGACGCATTCTCGGCGGTCATGGTCCCCGAACCATCGATATTTGTGCTCGCTGCGCTCGGCGGTTCGTTTATTCTCCTGACGCGCCGTAACTGGCGCGGTTGATTAAATTGGGATCAACCTGATGAATACGAAGGTGAAACTGCCGCGTTGTCTGGTTCTGTTGATGTCCGTTTTCGGATCGTTAACAACTGTCAGCGCGGCAGATTTTTTTGAGGAATTTCAGGAGCCGCCATCTGCGCTGAACTGGACGATCCACGGTGATGCCACCCTTTTTCAGTGGAACCCAGACGGGCATCTCGATATGACTTGGGATTCCACGCAAACCAACAGCTACTTTCTTTACCCGCTGCCAAGTGTGCTCGGGAAGGAGGACGATTTCAGGATGGAGTTCGAGCTAACCCTGGAATCGATCGGCTACGAATCGAACGGACAACCGCTCACGCCATTTGAGATCGCCCTCGGGTTCGTCAACATCGCGGACGCGACTCGTACCAATTTCTTCCGCGGCAAAGGAACCGGCACGGTGAGGAATCTCGTCGAGTTCGATTACTTCCCCGACACCGGTTACGGCGACACGATCTGGCCGGCATTCTGGTCGACAAACGCCTCGCTCAGTTACGTCGATCAGGACGACTACATGCTCGCTACGTTGCCGTTGAACAAGGCGTTCCATATCGTGCTCGACTACAACCCGACCAACAAAACGTTGACCACAACCATCACCGCAGACGACCAACCATTCGGTCCGCCTCATTCATTGACGCTTTCCCAATCGTTCACCGACTTCCGCGTGGATGCGTTTGCGATCTGCAACTACGAATTCAAGTCCACCACCGAGCTTCACGCCAAAGGCCGGATCGACAATATCCGGCTCACGTTCCCCCAACCGGTCCTCGACCTGACCCTCCGTCGCGACGAAGATAACTGGACCGGCAGTTTCCTCAGCCGAACCAACTGGATGTACCAGCATGAAGAGGCGAACTCACTCAACAATTGGCAGGCAACCGGCCCGATCATTGACGGAACAGGTGAAACAGTTGTATTCCCCGTCTCGGAATCGACCGGCCCGGTATTCACACGCATGCGCGCGACGCGAAAATAGCCCGGCGCATCACTTGCCGGCCGCACGGGCATCCCGATCAACCTCATAGAAATCACGACTGACATCTGCTGTCCTTGGTGCGGACAGAACTTTGAACTGGCCATCGACACCAGCTGCGAATCCCAGCAATTCACCACCGATTGCGAGATTTGCTGCCGGCCGATGACCGTTTCGGCCACATGTGAACCGGGCGAAATTCTGAGCTTGGATGTCCAGTCCGAATAACGAAGAGTCCGGCCTTTTATGAAACCTGAACTTATTCTCTGGATTTACATTGTGCTGCTGCTCGTTGGCGGCGTCTTCGGATTTTTGAAAGCCGGAAGCAAAGTGTCGCTGATCATGTCCTCCGTGTTCGCCGCCGTCCTCGCGCTGATCAACCTGGACATTCTCGTCGTCTCGCACCTGACGGATATTTTGCTCTGCGTCCTGATCGTCGTCTTCGCAATGCGACTGGCGAAGACGAAGAAATTTATGCCAGCGGGGTTGATGATCGTAATGACGGGCGTCACTCTCGGTTTGTTGCACGTGAGATTCTGAGAAACGATCAGAACAGCTCGCGAAAAGAATGTCGGAAACGGCGCTCGGCAGGATGTCCACGCGGGCGGGCCGCGACGTCGACCTCCTTCTCCCCAAGGGAGAAGGATTGAGGATGAGGGGAAAGGAGCATTCCGACACTCCGTTGTTCTGCGAAATGCCCGTCGTGTGCGTTCCCCCTCACCCCCCTCTCCTTCGGGGCCAACCATTGCCCATATTTTTGCGCTGCCGGGGAATTGAATCCAAAGGGATTCCGGCTCAAAGCCCAAGGTTGCGAGGCACGAGCTCCCTTGGGGGAGACAGGGAAAATCTCCCAACCCCAACAGGGTTGCGGCCCGAACTCCATACCGATGACGCAACCCCGTTGGGGTTGAGACCCCTTGCATCGCGGTATCCCGGGGTAGCTCGTGCCTCGCAACCCCGGGCTGAAGGGCGCAATCCCTTTGGGATTGGCCGGAATTGCATCCACATAATTGAGGGTAATGGTCAGCCCTCGGGGAGAGGTGGGCGCCAACCGGTTTGGCGACATCTTCTCGACGATCCCAATCCCCAAGTGAATTCGATCATCCTCCTCTTTTGCGTTGGTCCGACATTCATTTTTCTGTAAGCTAGATGCACCATGAACCAACTCAAATTCTTCGCATTCTCCCTGCTGATCGTCGGCAGCTTCACCAACCAACTTTTGGCCGCTGATGCTCCCAAATCGTTTGCCGTTGGCGGAGTGAATTTCGCCAGTCCGACGGGTTGGACCTGGGTGGAAACTGCCTCACCGATGCGGAAGGCCCAGTTCAGCGTCGACGGTGCGGACGGCGCAGCGGAAGTCGTGTTCTTCCACTTCGGCAAGGGCCAGGGCGGATCGGTTCAGGCAAATGTTGACCGATGGTTTGGACAATTCGCGGAACCAAAGGATCAGTTGAACACGAAGACCGAAAAGAAAACAGTCGATGGCCGGGAGATCACCTACGTATTCGCTGAAGGCACCTACATGAGTGGCCCTCCGTTTGGGCAAAAGACGCCCCTGAAAAACCAGGCGCTCGTCGGTGCCATCATCGACAACGCCGACGGCGATGTGTTCGTGAAAATGACCGGCCCAAAAACCACCACCGACAAGGCGGAAGCCGCGTTCAAGAAATTGGTCGAATCCGCCAAGCGATAGACCGGGTTGTTGTCAATATTCAGAACCGACCCCGTTCCGCCCGCAACGACAGCAACGACTCCGACTGGCATCGCGTGGCCCACTGCCAGTTCGAGTAGGGCAGCACCGCCTGACAGAGCAGATGATCCAACGGCTGACCCGCAATGCTGACCGCCAGTTCCTTGGCGTGCGTCCAGTCCAACTGCATCACTTCGCCAGGACTGTGCGTCTGCGGAAAGATCACCTCCGGGGCCGGCCCATGTTCCAGCCGCCACTGGCGCACCCGCCGTTGAAACGTCCGCAACTCTTCGACCTGCACCAGTTCGGGTCGCAGCATCAGCAAATGCTCGAATAAGGCCTTGGCCTCCAACTCCGGGGCCAACCGCAAACGCGGTTCCGCCTCCTGCCAGATCCGCGCCAGCGAATCCGTGCGCGTGCGCCAGGTTCGCCTCGGTCGGGGCTGGCTCAATCGTTCTGGGTCATTCAAATACTTCCGCGCCGTCTTCCGATCCATCCCGCTTTTCATTGCACTCATGGAAACACTTCCGGTCCGTTGAAACTCGGTGACGAGCCGGGTCCGTTGGGTTGAGTTGATCATGTTCCAAGAGTCTCTCCGCTCGGGCCTCCGGCCCGACCAGAAAAACCACCGGAACTTTCCCCAGCCATGGGGAATTATAGATGTCGTCAACGGGAAGTTTAGTTGTCGCTAGAGGACCGGGCACGGTTGTCGCGGCCAACCGGCCTGGCGGCGGCTGCTCTGGGGCACACCCCACCGGTTCACCGCCGTTAGGTTCGGCGGAAAATGGCGTTGAGCAGTCGCTCTGTCCTCAGTCCGTCAGGACGTTTTCGTAGTCGGGCATGGGGTCCACGTCGTCGCATGGCTCGCGGGTCCACGGCCCGGCGTCGGCGTCCGGCGGGGCGCGGGCGGGGGCCAGCAACGGCGTGCCGTTCCACTGGCCCAAGTGGCGGAGGATTTTCTCCACCACGGCGCGCTGGTCAATGACGGCAATAACGCGCATCGGCTTCTGGCAATTCGGGCAAAGCAGCGGGTCGGTGTGCCACACTTTGAGGATGAGGTCGCGCCATTTCTTGGAGGGAAGTTTCGCGGGTGGCGGCGGAGTGCAGGGTGGGCGCAAGGGAGCGGAAGCCGCGCATTTTGTTGGAATACCAGCCGTAGTAGCGGACCATTTG
>JBDNGP010000249.1:0-54136 GCA_041689265.1 Verrucomicrobiota bacterium | reverse complement strand
CAAACTCCTGGCAGAGCTCGCTGATCGTGAAATGTCCGCTCTCTATTAGGGCGACAAACCGTTGTCTTTGTTCCATAGGTGATTCAGTTTTCCAGGGCACACGCCCAGCTTAACTGTTACCTATGTCCCCGGTTCATACCCCCAACGGCGGCGTCGATCGTGCAAACATTGATCCTTCCGGCCACCTCGCCGCGCTGAGCTCCCGTCAATTGCATGCCAGTGACTACGCTGTCACGCATCTCCGCCAAATCACCGTCATCGTTCTCAGCTTGCACTAGGAGCGACGACAAGGGGCCGTTTGGCTCGATACCAAAGAACGACTGGCCCTGTGCGAATGTGAGGAGCTCCTGCATGGTGAATGTTGATTTCCCGACGCCTGTCCGACCGCGGAACAGCAACCCACCACCACGACAGAGGAAACGACGTTTCAACAACTCGCCACAGCCGGTTCCAGCGCGCGTGCTTCCTCACCCGCTCAACAAGTTCCGCGTCGGTTCCTCGCCAACATATTCTGAAGCGTTCTATCAGTTTCATCATATTTGTTCCTTCCTGTGAGTATCGCCACACTGAGTCGTGAAAGCACAAAAAAACGGAACCTTTCGGTTCCGCTTTCATGAAATAGTTTGGAGAAATGCTTACGCCTTGGCGGTCGCTGCTTTCCAAGTGCGCTTCGGTGCTTTCGTGACCAAGCCCTTCTTGATTGCTTTGGCAGTGACGCGGATATATTTGACCTCGCCGTCGATGATCGCTTTCACGCGCTGCAAATTGGGCATGAAGCGCCGCTTCGTGGTTGAAGTTATGTGGGTACCAATACCACCCTTTTTCTTCGCTTTACCACTACGCCAAATGTGACGGCCTTTAATCGGACGTTTTCCTGTTAATTCGCAAATTCGTGACATATCAAAACCCTTTCCGCTTCGAAAGGAGCCGGGAACGTATCAATTGGGGTCCTCGGTGCAAGGTTTTTGTTCATTTTTTTCAATGATAGCAGGCGAATGGTGCGGGTCGCTGTTTCGCTTGTGAAAAAAATCACAAATTCGGCTTGAATCACTTTCGGGGCCTCCTTAGTTTGCGCAAAGCGTAGAACGACAAAGTGCGACTCGACCCATGCAGACTGCTGAAATCGGTTACAATTCCAAGATTGAAGGTGAGGTTGTCCACACCCGGTTGGACTCCGCCATCAACTGGTTTCGAAAAAACTCGCTCTGGCCCATGCCGATGGGGCTCGCCTGTTGCGCCATTGAATTGATGGCCGCAGGTGCGAGCCGCTTCGATATTTCCCGTTTTGGCGCCGAGGTCATGCGTTTTTCCCCCCGGCAATCCGATGTGATGATTGTGGCTGGAACGGTCACTTATAAAATGGCGATCGCGGTCCGCCGGATCTACGAACAGATGTGTGAGCCCAAATGGGTGATCGCGATGGGCGCGTGTGCCAGTACCGGCGGCATGTATCGCAGCTATGCCGTGTTGCAGGGCGTCGACAATATCATCCCAGTGGATGTCTACATCGCGGGTTGCCCACCGCGTCCTGAAGCTCTGCTCGATGGCTTGATTAAACTGCAGGACAAGGTTTCGAAAGAGCCCTCGTTCTCCAGGCAAAAGATTGCCTGACTCCGTTTTGAACAATTCGTTCCCTGATATCGATGTCCGCGTTGGACCAAGTTAATAAATTGAAGGCTCAGTTTGGAGATTTGATCTCTGAACCGACTGAGTTCCGGGGTGAGGTGTCGGTGAATGTCGCCGATGCGCAGCGTATCGCGGAGGTTTGTGAGTTCGCGAAGAAGGAACTCGGTTTTGATTTTCTCGTCGACTTGAGCTCGGTCGACAATTACGGCGACGATCCGCGATGGACGGTTGTTTACGAACTCGCCGGATTGGAAACGAATCATCATCTCCGGCTTCGCACCGACGTGAGTGAAGAGAAGAGTGAACTGCCTTCCGTGGTTTCCATCTGGGCGACCGCCAACTGGCACGAGCGCGAAGCCTATGACATGATGGGAATTCGCTTCGCCGGTCATCCTGACTTGCGCCGCATTTTGATGTGGGAAGGCTACCCGTATTTTCCGTTGCGCAAAGATTTTCCCTTGGCTGGAAAACCGACCGATCTGCCAGATATAGCATTTTCAAAAGCGGCTCCGCTTGAGGGTGGTCCGTTCGTAACCAGCCCTGGCGACGGCGACGCGGTTTCACGCGAACCTCGTGCAAAAACTTTTGATTCGAATTCATAGATGGCGACTGTCCAAGACATTCAAGTAAAAGACGCAGCGGCTCGTGCGAACGAGTCGGCGGATGAATTTCAGGACATGCAGGGCGAGAAGATGGTCCTCAACATGGGGCCGTCGCACCCGGCGACGCATGGTGTGTTGCGGTTGGTTTTGGAACTGGACGGTGAGCTGGTGGTCAAGGCCGATCCGGATGTGGGTTACCTACATCGCGGTGATGAAAAAATCGCCGAGAACATGACCTACACCCAGTTCATTCCGTACACGGATCGACTGGATTATCTCGCACCGCTTGCCAACAACGTTGCCTACGTGATGGCTGTCGAGAAACTACTTGGCATTCACGATAAACTCCCAATTCGCTGTCAGTATATCCGGACGATTTGTTGTGAATTGGCCCGTGTTTCCTCGCATTTGCTCGGTCTCGGGGTGTTTGCGATGGACGTTGGTGCGATGACATTGTTCCTGCACACGTTTACGCAACGGGAACACATCTACAATCTGATTGAATCACTTACCGGCGCTCGTTTTACCACGACTTACACACGCATCGGCGGTGTTGCGCGTGATTTTCCGGACGGTTGGACGGATCAATTAAGGGCATTTTTGCCAGGTTGCATAGCAGCGGTCGATGAGTTGGACCGCATGCTCACTCGAAACAAGATTTTCTTGGATCGATCAAAAGACCTTGCGGTGATTTCCCGTGAAGACGCGATCAGTTTTGGGATCACCGGCCCCAATCTTCGTTCCAGCGGTGTTGATTTTGATTTGCGTAAGGCTCGGCCGTATTTGATTTACGACGACCTCGATTTCGAAGTGCCGCTCGGAGAAGTGGGCGATTGTTATGATCGTTACCTTGTGCGCATGGCAGAGCTACGTCAGAGCGTGCGGTTGTTATACCAGTGCCTCGACAAGTTGCCCGACGGCCCCGTGAATTACGATGACGGCAAGATCGTGCTTCCGCCGAAGAACAAGGTAATGACGAGCATGGAGGAATTGATTCATCAATTCATGAACGTTACGCAGGGAGTCGATTGTCCTCCGGGCGAAGTTTATTTCGGTGCGGAAAACCCGAAGGGCGAACTGGGATTTTTTATTCACAGCAAAGGCGGCGGAACGCCGTATCGGATGAAGATCCGCGCCCCATCGTTCGTGAATCTCAGCATACTTTCGAAGCTGTTGCCGGGTTGTCTCGTGAGCGACGTGCCGGCGATTTTGGGTTCACTGGACTTCGTTATGGGAGAGTGTGATCGATGAGCGCGTTTACCATTCCAACAGAATTGAACGAAGAGATCGACGAATTGATCTCTCACTATCCCGAGCAACGCAGTGCATCGCTGATGATCTTGCACGCCGTGCAGGAGCAGTTCGGTTGGATTTCAAAAGACGCGATCGAATGGATTGCAAACCGTCTTGACCTGAAGCCGATCAACATCTTCGAGCTGGTGACGTTTTACCCGATGTTCCGTCAGGAGCCGGCGGGCAAATACCAGTTCAAAGTTTGCCGCACGTTGAGCTGTTTGCTGGGCGGTTCGGACAAGCTGCACAAACACGTTTGCGATACGTTGAAATTAGATCCAAAAAAGCACGGTTTGCAAACCACGAAGGACGGCCGGTTCTCGGTTGAATTTGTCGAGTGCCTCGCGAGTTGCGGGACCGCTCCGGTGATGATGTGCAACGAAGAATTTCACGAAGGCGTCTCGAATGAGAGCGCCGACAAAATCTTGGAGGGCTGCAAGTGAAGAAGATGGTTGCCCGACTAGGATTTGAACCTAGACAAGCAGATTCAGAGTCTGCTGTGCTACCGTTACACCATCGGGCAATGCGAGGCGGAGCGAAACCTAAATACTTTGGACTGGGAGTCAAGAGCGCGGAGCAATAATTTATGCCTGAGGAATTTCGGCTCATCTTAAAAAACGCTGACCAGGCTGGTTACACGAGTGATATCGAGTGTTACCAGAAACATGGTGGCTATGAGCCGTTGAAGAAGGTGTTCGCCCTCAAACCGCGAAAACTGGACGAGGAGAAGAGCCAGTCTCCGCAGGAATTTATTCGCGAAGACGTTAAACTGTCCGGTCTGCGTGGACGTGGTGGAGCAGGGTTCAGCGCCGGTTTGAAATGGTCCTTCGTGGATCGCAAGAGCGGCAAGCCGATCTATCTGATTTGCAACGCCGACGAATCGGAGCCGGGCACGTTCAAGGATCGCCAGATCATCCATAAAGATCCGCATCAGCTGATCGAGGGAATGATCATTTCCTGTTGGGCGAACGACGTCAAACTCGCCTACATCTACATCCGCGGCGAGATGCCGGAAGGCGCGCGCATCTTGAAGCGCGCGTTGAAGGAAGCGCGTGAAAAGAATTTCCTCGGCAAGAATATTTTGGGCAGCGGTTACGATCTTGAAATCTATATTCATCGGGGTGCGGGCGCTTACATTTGCGGTGAAGAAACCGGTTTGATCGAGTCGCTCGAAGGCAAGCGCGCTTATCCGCGAATCAAGCCACCGTATTTCCCGGCGGTGCTCGGTCTCTACATGTGCCCGACGATCGTGAACAACGTGGAGACGCTTTGTCACGTGAAGCACATCGCGGAAATGGGCGGTGCGGAATATGCGAAGATCGGTACGCCGAACAACACCGGCACGCGCATCGTCAGCCTGAGTGGTGATGTGAAGAACCCGGGTTATTTCGAGATCGAAGTCGGCAAGGCGACGATCGGTGAGTTGATTTTTGACAAGAGTTTTGGCGGTGGTTTGCGCGATGGTCGCAAGCTGCAGGCAATCATTCCTGGCGGGTCGTCATCCAAGGTTCTCAAGGGTGGCGAGAAGTTCCACATCAAGAAAAAGAACGCCAGCGGCGAAATGGAAGCGGTCGAGACGGACTTGCTTGATCTGCCCTATGATTTTGATTCGTTGATGGGTGCAGGGACGATGTCCGGTTCCGGCGCAATCATCGTGATTGATGACAGCCGCGACATCGTCGAGTGCCTGGCGAATCTCGGTGAGTTTTACGCCCATGAAAGTTGCGGTCAATGCACGCCGTGTCGCGAGGGTTCGTTGTGGATGAGCAAGGCGTTGCATCGCCTGAGCCACGGTGAAGGTCGCAAGGCAGACGCGGATTATCTACTTCACATTGCACAAAATATTCAGGGCCGAACCATCTGTGCGTTCGGTGAAGCCTGCGCCTGGCCGGTGCTGAGTTTTGTGAAGAAATTTAAGAAAGAGTTCGAAGAAAAAGGCGCTGCCGATGAAGCGAGGCGCAGCGGTGGCGCTGTCTCCAGAAAGATTGCCGCAAATCCGGGAAGTTAGTTAGAATCTCGCATGAGCACAACTGCTGATAAAATTTGCATCGAAGTGTTGAGCCTCCCGCAGGATGTCCGCGCCGAGATCGCCCACCGGTTGTTGACCAGCCTGGAGGCTGTGGATTTCGAGGACGGCACACGGGAGACATGGCTGGAGACGATTCAACGTCGCCGTCAGGAATTTGCGAACGACCGCACCGGCGCGGTTTCCGCCGAGAAATCCATGCAGGAAGCCGAACGATTGATTTCGTGAAACCGCTTGTCCTCCACTGTGAAGCCAATGTTGAATTTATCGCCGCAACCAAATACTACCAGTGCATCCGCGCAGAACTTGCGAGGGATTTTTTGCGTGCCGTCCGGCGGGCGCAAGATGCGGTGCAGAAGCAGCCGGAACGATTTTCTTACTTCGGAAAACCCGTCCGGCGGGTGCGCGTCCCGGGTTTCCCGTATCGCATGGTTTACGAGGAACTTGACGACTGCATTCACGTCGTCGGGTTCATGCACGACTCACGAAACTCGGGCTATTGGAAGAACAGGTTGAGCTGACATGTCGAACCCCGCTCCAACTGAAGCCAAGCCGACCGTCGAAACGATCAAGATCAAGATCAACGGCAAGGAATTTGACGTTCCGAAGACGATGCCGGACTGGCAGGGCAAGCCGCAGCCGACGACAATGTTGCAGGCGTGCAAGCACGTTGGGATTGAGATTCCGCATTATTGCTATCACCCGAAGCTGCCGGTGTCGGGCAATTGCCGGATGTGTTTGATTCATTTTGGCATGCCGAAAATGGGGCCCGACCGCAAACCGGTCGTCGACGATGCGGGCAACGCGCAGATCATGAAAATGGTTCTGCCCTATGAACCAGGAACAGCCCGCGGTGCAATCTCCTGTGCATCGGGTATCTCGCCGGGCATGGAGTTGTATCCGAACTCGCCTGAAACGAAGCAGATGCGCGAGGCGGTTCTCGAATCGCTCCTGATCAACCATCCGCTCGACTGCCCGATTTGTGATCAAGCGGGAGAATGCAAACTTCAGGAGTACTCGCTCGAACACGGTCAGGCGCGAAGCCAGTTTGTTGAGACCAAAGTTCACAAGCCAAAGGCGGTCAATCTCGGCCCGCGCATCACGCTTGATGACGAACGCTGTATTCTTTGCACTCGTTGCATCCGGTTTACCCGCGATATTGCCGGGGACGACGCGTTGGGCATTGTGAATCGCGGTTCCTACAACACGATTGCGGGCTGGAAAGAAGGCGCGTTCGACAACAACTACACGTTGAACACCGTCGACATTTGCCCGGTAGGTGCGCTGACTTCGAATGATTTCCGGTTTCAGATGCGCGTCTGGTTCTTGAAGGAAACCAAGTCGATCTGCACCAGTTGCGGAACGGGCTGCAACATCACGGTTGGTTCGCGCGAAGGAAAAGTTTACCGCTACGAACCGCGCGACAACGACGCGGTCAACAGTTCGTGGATGTGCGATTCAGGTCGTTTGAATTACCGATGGACTGCTGACGTGAAACGCTTGAAGGAAATCGTGAACTTGCGATCCGAAGCGTGCACCTGGCCGTCAGTCATCAAGGAAATTTCGAATCTCCTGAATCTTCAGGCTGAAGGCAGTGTGGCGATCATCGCGTCAGGTCGGCAGACCACCGAGGAACTTTACCTGCTGAAGAAGCTGGCGGACAAATCGGGTGCAATGACCGACATCGTTCCGCGCAACGGCGAGGGGGATCATCTGCTGGTCAATGCTGACAAGAATCCAAACACGAACGGGGCGAGGTTGACCGGATTTGCGCCGGACCAAGTGGGTTCCAACATCAGCAAGATAGCGGAAGCCATTTCGGCGGGAAAAATTAAGACTCTGATTGTCTTCGGCGAAGACGTGACCAAAGCGGGAATTAGCGAAGCTGTTCTGAACAAGCTCCACACGCTGATCGTGAGTGATATTTTGCCGAACAACACGACGGCCAAAGCGCACTATCTCTTGCCTGGCTGTGCGCACATCGAGAAGCGTGGAACGTTTGTGAACGTGAAAGGTCGGTTGCAGAAATTCATGCAAGGTGTGGATGCGCCGGGCGAGGCGCGTGCGGAATGGGAGTTCCTCTACGAACTCGTCCATAACGTGACCGGGCAGAACGGCATCAGCAGCATTGAAGGGTTGTTCAACCAGATGGCCGGCGAAGTGAAGGCGCTCAGCGGCGTTACTTGGGCATCCATCGGTCATCAAGGCGTGGACGTTGAGATTTAGATAACATGGACTGGGACTTCATCATATTTAGCGTCATCAAGATCGTCTGTGCGGTCATCGCACTGCTGACGATGGTGGCGTATTCGGTCCTGGTCGAACGCAAGGTTTCCGCGTTTATTCAGGATCGTGTTGGTCCCAATCGGACATCGATTCCTTGGATTGCGGCAATCCCGGTGATCGGCCCGTTTCTGGTAAGGCTCGGCATTTTTCAACCGATCGCTGATGGGGTGAAGTTCATTCTCAAGGAAGATTTTACCCCGGCGCACGTTCGCAAGATCTACTTCTGGCTGGCTCCGATGATCGCGATGATCCCGGCGTTTCTGACCATCGCCGTCATTCCGTTTGGATCGACCATGGGCAAGCAGTCGATGGTGATCTCCGATTTGAACGTTGGAGTGCTCTATTCCTTCGGGATCGTTTCACTGGCAGTCTACGGAATCGTGCTGGCGGGTTACGCGTCGAATTCCAAATACCCCTTCTACGGCGGCATCCGCTCGAGCGCGCAGATGATTTCCTACGAGCTCGCGATGGGCATGAGCGTGATCCCAATTTTCCTGTTCTGCGGAACGCTGAACCTGAGCGAGATCATTTACGAGCAGTCTGGCGGAGCCTGGTTTGTCTGGCGCTCGCCGATGACCTTTCTCTCGTTCATTATTTTCTTGGTCGCCGCATTCGCCGAAACGAACCGGCTTCCATTCGACATGCCGGAATGCGAAACCGAACTGGTCGGCGGTTATCACACGGAATACAGCTCGATGAAGTTCGCGCTGTTTTTCCTTGGTGAATACGCGGCGATGATCGCGGTAAGTTCGTTGATGGTGGTGCTGTTCTTCGGCGGATGGACGCTGCCATTATTCGGATTGAATGAACCCGCTGAGACGATTTGGATGGGGATTCTTCACATTCTCATCTTCATCACGAAGATGTTGTTTTTTATGGTTGTGTTCATCTGGGTGCGCTGGATGATCCCGCGCTTTCGGTATGATCAGTTGATGGACCTTGGCTGGAAACGGTTCGTGCCGCTGGCCATCGCCAACATCGTCATCACGGCCACGTGGCTGTGGTGGACCGCATAATATTTTGTCACGCATGTTAGTTAAACGCGCAAAACTAAGCTGGCTGGAACGCTTGTATTTCCCAGCTCTCATCGAGGGCTTCAGGATTACGTGGCGTCACTTCGCGCGCACGTTGTTCAAGAAGGCGATCACGATGGAATACCCGGAACAACGCTGGGTAGTTCCACCGGGTTATCGCGGGGCACCGTATTTGGTGAAGGACACGGAGAACAACACCAAGTGTGTGAGCTGCCAGCTCTGTGAATTTGTCTGTCCGCCGAAAGCGATCCGCATCGTGCCGCCCGGCAAGGATGGGCCGAAGGCGGATCTGGCGAATGCGGAGAAGATGCCCTTGGAGTTTGAGATCAACATGTTGCGTTGCATCTTCTGCGGATTTTGCCAGGAAGTCTGTCCGGAGGAGGCAATCTTTTTGCAGGAAGATTATTCGCTGGTCGGGCTTACGCGTGCCGAGATGATTTACGACAAGGAAAAGTTGCTGGAACTCGGCGGCGTTCATCAGGGACCGATCCGGAAGTGGGACAAGAAGCTCAAGGACGCGGAAGCGCAGGAAGCGTTTCCGATCAAGAACAACTGATTATGAACACTTCCCGATTCAAGAACGCCATTTGTGCCAATGTGTTTGTGATCAGTATTGGACTGGCATTGCTTGCGATTTCGGGATGCTCGACGGCTTCATCCGGACAGCGAAATGCCCTGCAACTCAACGCGACCGGGGATGCTGGACTTGAATTCAATTTGGTAGTCACACGTGGCGGTGCAGAGATTCAAAATCAATTATACACAGTGCCCACGAGTCTGCTGTTGGAGGGTCGCGACCTTGAATTCGTGTGCGTTCACGGGAAGAAGCCGGGCAACTTGGACATTAATGTCACCCGCGACGGTCTTTCGGTTTCCGTATCTTCAACGAGCGCACCTAGGTTCGTCAGTGAGTTCAAAGTCCGCAATAACGAAATCGCGATGACCACCAGAATGGCACGGGCGGCAGCGGCGGCAAACGCAACAGAGTGAGCATGGAGAATTTTCTATTCTATATCTTCGCCCTGCTGACATTGCTCAGCGGCCTGCTCGTGGTCGCAAATCCGTTCAGTCGCAATCCCGTGACCAGCGCGATGTTCCTCGTTCTGACGATGGTGTTTCTTTCCGGTCTGTTTGTTCTGCTTCACGCGTTCTTTCTCGCAGCCGTGCAAATCCTCGTCTACGCCGGCGCGGTGATGGTGCTTTTCCTGTTCGTGATCATGTTGCTGGACATTAAGGCTGAAGAACAACGCAAGATTAAGTTCTTCAGTTTGGGGCTCGGTGGTGCTGCTGTTGGTGGTTTGTTGCTCCTGATTCTCATTTCCATTTTCCAGGGCGAAATCGGGCCGGGTGGTTATCCGCGTTTGGAAGGCACCACTGCCGACCTCGGTAAATTGCTCTTCACCAACTATCTGTTGCCCTTCGAAATTGTCTCGGTGCTTCTGCTGGTCGCGATGGTTGGTGCCATTCTGCTCAGCAAAAAGGATCTGAAGTAAAATATCGAATACCGAATGCCGCATGCCGAACCATATTCGAAAATCGAATGCCTAACCGCTGTTACGGTGATGGCTTTGGCTTTGGCTTTGGCTTTGGCTTTGGCTTTGGCTTTGGCTTTGTCTCGGGATGAATTGCGGCCTGATTCGGACATCGGATTTCGGGTTTCGAATTTCTAACCATGCACGTCGGACTCGAACATTATTTGATCGTGAGCTCAGCCCTGTTTTGCACCGGACTGCTGGGAGTGCTGTTGCGGCGTAATTTGTTGATCATCTATATGGGGCTCGAACTCATGCTGAACGCCGGCAATCTCGCGCTCGTGTCGTTCTCCCGGTTTAACAACAATCTCGAAGGCCAGGTCATGGTGTTCTTCATTATCACCGTCGCTGCAGCGGAGGTCGCTGTTGGCCTCGCGCTAATCGTCGCGCTCTATCGCAAACGACAGAGCGCCCATACTGAAGATCTGACCCGCTTGAAATTCTGAGCATGGATACGTTGCCCTGGATCATCTTGCTGCTGCCGCTGCTTTCCGCTGCGGGAATCACGATCTTTACCCAGAAGCACCGTGATCTTAGCGCGAAAATTTCGATAGGCGCGGTCAGTATCGGGTTTGTGCTGAGCTTCATTCTGTTCCTTTCCTATCGTGGCGAAGCCGTGCCGACACAGCAGATCGAATGGATAAATGTCGGCAACCTCGGTATCGATATCGGCATTCAACTGGACGCGATCAGCCAGATGATGCTGTTGATCGTAACGGGTGTTGGCGGGCTGATTCACATCTACTCCTATGGCTACATGCGGGAAGACCGCAGCGTCAGTCGATTCTTCGCGAGCCTGAGTCTGTTCACGTTCTCGATGCTCGGTATCGTGCTTGCGAACAACTTCGTGCAGATGTTCATTTTTTGGGAACTGGTCGGTCTCTCCAGTTACCTGCTGATTGGGTTTTGGTATGAGAAACCATCGGCTGCTGATGCCGCAAAAAAAGCCTTCATCACCAACCGTCTCGGTGACTTTGGGTTCATCCTCGGAATCATCATTGTTTGGGCGCTCGTAGGCACCGTGAGTTTCGATGTGGCCAAGGACAGGCTCGCGGCCGACCCGATGTTGCTCGGATCAATGGCGACAATTGCCGGTCTCCTGATTTTCTGTGGTGCCATGGGCAAGTCTGCTCAGTTCCCACTGCACGTCTGGTTACCGGACGCGATGGAAGGTCCGACGCCGGTGTCGGCTTTGATCCACGCCGCAACAATGGTCGCCGCTGGTGTCTTCATGTTGTGCCGGACATTCTTTTTGTTCGAAGTTCCGCAAGCATGGCCTGACGGCGTTCTTGAATACCTGCCGATCCTGGAAGGTGTGACCGCACTTGGTGTGATCGCCTGGATCGGTGGTATCACAGCGTTGCTTGCGGCGTTGATCGCGGTTCAGCAGGACGACATCAAACGCGTCCTTGCGTATTCAACTCTTTCCCAACTCGGTTACATGGTGATGGCGGTCGGCGTCGGTGCGCCGGTGGCAGCGATGTATCATCTGACGACCCACGCGTTTTTCAAAGCGCTCCTGTTCCTCGGAGCTGGATCCGTGATTGTCGCCATGCATCACGAACAAAACATGTGGAAGATGGGCGGCTTGAAGTCGAAGGTGCCGACGACGTATTGGACGTTTATGATCGGCACGTTCGCGTTGTGCGGAATCCCTCCGTTCAGCGGGTTCTATTCGAAAGATGCGGTGCTTGCTGCGACGTTGGATTCCGGTCACGGGCATCCGCTTCTCTTTGTGATCGGGGTCAGTGCAGCGCTGCTTACCACATTTTACATGTTCAGGCTGGTGATCATTACCTTCTGGGGCGGACCAAGATCCGACGCGGCAGAGCACGCACATGAATCTCCGAAGGTCATGACCGTCCCGCTGATGTTGCTCGCGTTCCCCAGCACGGTGGTCGGTTTGTTTGGGCTCGACGCATTTCTGAGCCAGCAACTCCCGGTCGCCCACCCGATTGAATACCATGGAATCTTTGCGGCAATTCTGGAGCCGATCAACCACTCGCCGCTTGCCGCTTCATTCGGGATGCTGGCCGTGTTTATTGGTGGACTGGCTGCGTGGAACATTTACAACCGCGCCGAGGAAGATCCCTTGTTCTACCGCTGGACGATGCTCACCGACGGCATGCGCAACCGCTTTTACTTCGATGAGATCTACGCGTTCTTGATCCGTATCACTCACGAAGCGCTTTCACGTCTGGCCGGATGGTTTGATCACTTCATCGTGAGCGGTTTGTTTGTGAAGGGCACAGCGTTGTTCTTTGAGATCACCGGACGCTTGTTGCGTCTGGTCCAGACAGGTAATTTGCAAACCTCCGCGTTCCTGCTCGTGATCGGTCTGGTCTTTGTCATCTTGCTGGCGATTCGTGTGACGACTCATTAATCAATGTCACCTCTTTCCTACATAATTGGTTGGCCGCTGCTCATGGCAGTGCTGCTGATCTTTGTGCCGCGCGGCAACCGGTTGCTGCTCCGTGCAGGTGCGCTCATCGCGACGTTCATTCCGATGGTGCTGGCGATCAAAATGTTCGGTGATTTCGATACAGCGGTCGCCGGAGTGGGTGGTTACAAATTCATTCAACAGGTTCCTTGGATTGAGTCACTGGGGATCAGCTATTTCGTTGGAGTTGATGGAATTAACGTTGGCTTGATTTTGATGGGAACCATCGTCGCGTTCGCCGCGGCCTGCGTGTCCTGGGAAATCAAAAAGAACGAAAAAGAATACTACTTCCTTCTGATGGTGATGGTTGGCGGTATCCTCGGTGCGTTTTCGTCGCTGGATCTGTTCTTCTTCTACTTCTTCCACGAACTCGCGCTGGTTCCGACGTTCATCATGATCGGCATCTGGGGCAGGGGAACGGAGCGGAATTTTGCGACCTTCCAGATGACGATGTATCTGACGATCGGCGCATTGATCGCTTTGGTTGGACTCATTGCACTCTATATCGCGGCTGGTCAAAATACCTTCGATCTCGTCAAGCTCACTCAGTATTTCGAGGAGAATCCGCTGAAGCCATCGACCCAGAACTTCATTTTCCCATGGCTGCTGTTTGGGTTTGGGATTTTGGTTTCGCTCTGGCCATTTCACACTTGGGCACCGATCGGTTACGGCAGTGCTCCGACTGCGACCGCGATGCTGCATGCTGGAGTCTTGAAGAAGTTTGGTCTCTACGGTTTGATTAAAGTAGCTCTACCTCTACTGCCACAAGCCGCACAAAGCTGGGTGCACATCATCGCTGTGCTGGCGATCGGAAACATTGTTTATTGCGGCTGGGTAGCGATGCGGCAACGCGACCTGAACATGCTCATCGGAAATTCCAGTGTGGCGCACATGGGCTTCACCTTCCTCGGGATCGCCAGCCTGACGTTGATTGGCATCACCGGAACCGTGGTGGTGATGGTTGCTCACGGACTGCTGGCAGCATTGACCTATGGATTGAGCGGCTACCTGTATCAACAGACCGGCACACTGGACATCCGGAAACTGGGCGGGCTGATGCAGCGCATGCCGTTCATTGGAACCGCGTTGGTGATGGCGATGATGGCCGGTTGCGGACTCCCCGGCTTCGCAAATTTCGCCGGTGAACTGCTCGTGTTGTTTGGTTCATGGAATTCACTCTCAGGATTTGTCGTCGTTGCCGCCTGGGGCGCACTTGTCATTGGTGCGATTTACATGCTGCGTGGTATTCGAAACGTTTTGCACGGTCCGGGCGTAAATCAGGACTCCACGATTGAAGATGCCAACATCTGGCGGAAAGTTCCGTTCGTTCTACTGCTCGTCGCGTTACTCTGGTTTGGTGTGTTCCCCGGCAAACTGGTGAACAAGATCAAGCCCGACGCAGCGAAGATCGTGAAGGCGGTAAACGATCGTTGACGATTTATTGATGAACGCAACTCTGATCAGTTTGGAAGTGGCGGTTGTGGCTCTGGGGCTGGTGTTCCTGCTTCTCGATCTCTGGACCCCCACGCCGCTCAAACGACAGCTCGGTGTGGCGGCTGCGGTTGCCGTAGCCATTATCTTCGTGTTTAGTTTCTTCGCGGACGGGAGCTTCACTCAATACGCGTTCAACGACAGCTATGTTCGTGATCCGCTGGCTCTCTTCTTCAAACGTTACTTTCTCCTGGCCGGTGTGATGGTGCTCCTGTTGCAGGTTCATTACGCGGACCGGATCCAGTCGGGCATTTCCGAATACTATTCGCTGACCTTGTTTGCACTCGCTGGGATGATGTTCACCTCATCGGCGAATAATCTGATTGTCATGTTTGCCTCATTGGAACTTGTCACGATCACGTTCTACGTGCTGACAAGTTTTCAGAGGAACCGGATTGAGTCGCTCGAAGCAGGCGTGAAATATTTGATCATGGGCGGTGTGGCTTCCGCGTTCATGGTGTTTGGAATGGCATTTATCTTTGGCAGCGCGGGCACATTTAACTTTGTCGAGATCTACCAGAATTCGGCTAACTTGATCGGGAATTCGGTGTTCCTGATCGGCTACCTGTTCGTCCTCGCGGGAATTGGCTTCAAGATCGCAGTGGTCCCGTATCAGATGTGGGCGCCGGATGTTTATCAGGGATCACCTACACCGACGACGGCGTTTCTGGCGGTGGGTTCGAAGGCGGCGGGTTTTGTTTTGTTGCTACGACTGGTGTACGGCGTCGCGCCAAATGTCGCGGGGCAGTGGACGCTGGTCATCATAGTGATTTCGGCGGTGACCATCCTCTACGGGAACCTGTGCGCCATTGCACAAAACAATTTGAAACGTCTGTTTGGCTATTCGAGCATCGCCCACGCGGGCTACCTTCTGCTCGGTGTTGCGGCCCTCAACCAATCTGGTGCGGCGGCGGTTCTTTATTACCTTTCCGGTTATTTGTTCACCGTGATTGCGGCGTTCACGGTGTTCGTGCTCGTCATGGACAAACTGGATGACGCAGACATAAAATCATTGGCCGGATTGAATCAACGTTCGCCGTTGCTTGCTGGGGCGATGACTATGTCCGTCGTGTCGCTGGCGGGAATTCCGCCGCTGGCAGGTTTTGTCGGGAAATTTCTCCTGTTTAAATCTGCATTGGAGGAGGGAGCGATGCAGCCTGCTTTTTACGTGTTGGTCGCGGTGGCGATCATCGGCGTGGTGATCAGTCTCTACTACTATTTCAAGGTGATCCAAACGATTTTTTGGCCGCGTGAGATTACCAACGAGGAACCAATCGAAGTGCCCGCCTCTTTGCGCGCTGCTTTATGGGTCTGCATGGCGGGAATGCTCTACCTCGGAATCTTCCCCGACATTCCGCTCACGCTTGCCAAACAGGCCGTCGCTGTTTTCCAGTAAGGCTGGTTATTTGTCGGAATCCTCCGACGTCTTCTTCGATTTCCGATCAACGCCGAACAGGACCGTCGTCGGACCGTCCTTTACCGGATCGTAAAATGCCCGGTTAAAACCTGCTTCACCGGCGGAAGGTTCGGTCCCACCATAATCCGCCGGAGCGAACGGATTGAAGAGCTGCAACACGGAACCGAACGTTCGTTTCTTGATCGCCGGTGTCACCGTGCCGTGTATCTGCACGCGCTCCAGCTCAATCGTTGTCAGCGTGTTGGTGGGAACGGCTTCGATGGGGATGTTGGTGCTGATGATCAGATCGGTGACGATGAAGTCGCTGACGGCACTCTGATCGTAAGTCAAGCCGGTGAGCTTCAATGAAGTGAATGCCTCCGGCGGCGGCGTGAGTTTGGTTTCTTCAAACAGTTTCTTTTCGGTCAGGGCGGGATTCGGGGTGGCTTTTTCGTCATCCTGACCATTGCCGCTTGCGCCGCCGATCAGCACCACAAGAACCGACAGGGAAAGTGTTTTCATGAATCTACAATGGTGGATTTATGCCGGGTGTCAAATCCCGTTTGCTACTGAGCAGCGCCGACAGAGTCCTCTTTCTCAGGTGTATCGAGGGGGGCCGGTTTTGAGGTGAAATCCCAGGTCATGACGTCGATGTGTCTGGCAAGTGCACGACCGACGAAATGGGCCGAAACGGTGCGGTCGTACCAGAAACCTTCGTCGTCGCGGGTTCTCTCTATCTTCAGGCGGATCTGGTCCAGAGACGCCAGTATCCCCCCCCACATTTTAACTTTCTCCCGTAGTTGAATGTCCGCCTTCACCATCTCGTATTCATCCTCATCCACCCAGATGATGCCCCCCATCTGGTCGATGACACGGTCGAACATACTGGTGGATTTTGACTCGGTTGCCCCGGGTTTGAAGCCGACCACCAGGCAGGGCCGATCCTCGACCACGTCTCGCCCGTGAACCGTGAAGGTGAAACGATCCAGAATGTTCTCGGTCATGTAGGCGTCCATCTGCTCGGAGCGATTCGGCAGGTCCTGGTCATTGTTCCCCGCACGTCGGCGTCCGTCCTTCTTAGCGTGACGTTCGATCTCCTTCTCGGTCGGTGGCTTTCCGTTATACCGAATCAGTTCGCTGGCCCGGTTGCCCGGGCGAAGGATGATCTGCTTCACGTATTCGTTGCGCTCCTTCACGTCACCCCGGCCGTTGTACTCCTCGGTCACATTCGTCCGGTAATACGACATCACCGCCGTATGCTGATTGGTGAGGTTTTGACCGGCGCGTTCGATCATCTTTTGGATGACGATTCCGACGTCGGGCAAAGGCGTTGGAGGGGTGTCGTCCCCCAGCGCGCTATCCGGCTTGATCGGCAGGCTGATCAAGAGCAGAAGGAAAACAAAGCGCGCGTTCATGTCCGACTATTCGCCGATCTGCGTCTTGATCGCGCGACAGATCTCCTGGGACCAGGTGTTCAGAACGGCTTCGTCCCGGCCTTCGATCAACAGTCTGGCCTTCGGTTCCGTGCCGGAGTAGCGGAGCAGTACTCGTCCACCCTGGGGCGTCACGGCGGCCTCGGCCTTGCTCACCATGTCGAGAATGCCATCGAGTTTCTCGAACGCGATCTTTTCGCGCACGCGCACGTTGCTTACGAGCTGCGGGAATCGTGTCCAGCACTTGGCCAGCTTGGAGAGCGCGAGATTCCGGTTTTTGATAATCCGAAGAATCTGCAGCGCGGCGACGAGGCCGTCACCGGTGGTGCTGTAGTCGCGATAAATCAGATGGCCGCTCTGTTCGCCGCCAAAGGTGTAATCGTTCTTGAGCATCTCCTCGATGACGTTCTTGTCTCCGACCGCGGTCCGGACGACCTTGCCGCCGGCTTCGTTGATCGCGGCGTCGAGGCCTGCGTTGCTCATCACTGTCGAAACCAGCGTCTTCCCGGCGAGTGTGCCCTCACGCAACATCTCCAGACTTGAGATCGCCATGATGTCGTCGCCGTCGATCAGATTGCCGGTTTCGTCGCACAGGATCACCCGGTCGGCGTCGCCGTCGTGCGCGATGCCGACGTCCGCGCGGAGTTCGCGGACTTTGGCACACAGATTTTCCGGATGCATCGAGCCGCATTCAAGATTGATATTCTTGCCGTCCGGCTGGTTGCCGAGGACGAATACTTCCGCGCCCAGCTCCCGCAACACGCAGGGCGTCGACTTGTAGGCGGCCCCATTTGCGCAATCGACCACGATCCGAAGTCCTTCGAGGGTGAGTCCTTTGGGGAACGACGCCTTGGCGTACTCGATGTACCGGCCCAGTGCGTCGTCGATGCGGACGGCCTTACCAATCTGGCTGGCGGAAGGGCGCAGCACCGTGCTCTCGTCGCGAAACACCAGTTTCTCAATCCGCTCTTCAATCTCGTCGGCCAGCTTGTAGCCGTCGGCCCCGAAGAACTTGATGCCGTTGTCCGAGTAGGGATTGTGTGAGGCCGTGATGACGATGCCTGCGTCGGCCCGGAGGCTTCGCGTGGCATAGGCGACCCCCGGAGTCGGGAGTGGGCCGATGAACAGTACATCAACGCCCATCGAAAGAATACCCGCCGAGATCGCGTTTTCCAGCATGTAACCGGACAGCCTGGTATCCTTGCCCAGCACGATCTTGTGCCTGCCGCGGTCGCGCGCCTGCGTTTCAAGATTCTTGAACACGTGCCCGGCCGCGCGGCCCAATCGCAACGCGGTTTCCGCCGTTACGGGTTCAATGTTGGCGGTGCCCCGCACGCCATCGGTTCCGAATATTTTCTGATTTCTGCTCATTGAATGGATTCTATTTTATTAAAGTGGTTCAAGCGTTTCCGCGACGACCTTTACGACGATGTTGGTCGGCACGACTGAGATCACCTTCACGCCGGCGGGGACCTTCACACTGACGGCGACCGTGTTGGTGGCTCCGGTGGTCAGGTTTGACACATCGACGTAGGCGAGCACGTCATTGATCGTGATCGGATTCATGATCTCGGCCGCGCCCCGGAGCGAGATCGTGACGTCCTCAGGATACAATACGACATTTTGAAGCCCGTTCTGCTGGCTGAGCAACTGGACATGGTATCCGTGAAATTCTTTCGTGATCTTGTCCTCGAAGAGATTGCCGCCGATGTCGATGATGCCCTCCTCACCGGTGTGGTAGGTCGACCAGATGACCATCGCGATCAGCAGCGAAAACAGCTTCCAACCGAGGTTGTTAAAAATCAGGTTTCGCCAGTTCATGACGCGGTGGGGTTTTCCTTGGCGACTGTTGGCGGGGCCACCTCCGGCTTCGGCGTGTCGTTTCGAGGCCGAGCCCGGAAGAGGTTGACGAGATTGTTGGTCTTGGCCTCGACGATGATGACGTCCGTCAGGAAGGAACGAAGTTCTTCAATCGTCAGGCCACGCTTCAGGTCTCCCTGATAGGCGTAGGAAATGGCTCCAGTTTCTTCTGAGACCGCGACAACCACGGCGTCCGTCTCCTCGCTCAATCCGAGGGCCGCGCGGTGCCGCGTGCCCATCGATTTCTGAAGATCCTGTCGTTGCGTGAGGGGAAAGATGCAGGCCGCCTTGAGGATGCGCCCGTTGTGGATGATCACCCCGCCGTCGTGGATTGCGTTGTTCGGAAAGAAGATCGTCTCCAGCATCTCCGGCGTGGCCACGCTGTCCACCCTCACGCCGGACCCGACCGCGTCTTCCAGATTGTTCGCCCGTTGGATCGCGATCAACGCGCCGATGCGGACGTCCGCAAGCCGTTCCACGGTTTCAACGATCACCTCGATGTAGTCACGCTCCTGCTGCATTGTGCTGAACAGCTGCCGGTTTCCGAGCTGCCCAAGCAGGCGCCTCACCTCGGGTTGAAAAATGACGAGCAGCGCGACGCCGCCAAAAGCGAAGAACCCTTTCAGCAGATAGAAGAGCACGTGGAGATTCAGGATCTTCGTCGCGAAGGTGAGGAGTATGATCGCCCCGAATCCGATTACCACCGGCCAGCCGCGCGTGCCGCGAACGAACATCAACGCATAATAGATGGCGACGGCAAGAATGAGAATCTCAACCGGCGGTCTCCAGTTATCGATGAATAATTTCAGCTGCGACATGTCCTGCGCTGTGTGATTACGGCTTCGGCCACCTGCAACGCCTGCCGGGTGGCGGCGACATCATGGACCCGGACGATCTGAACGCCATCTCTCGCGGCCAGGACGGCGGCGGCTAGCGAGCCGGGCAATCGGTTGTGGGCGGCGGCCCTCGTCAGGCCTTCGATGAACGACTTGCGTGACGCACCCAACAATAGCGGGCGATTGAATTTTTGGAAACCGGATAATGCCGCGAGCAGTTGTATATTTTGTCCGGCCGTCTTGCCAAACCCGATTCCCACGTCCAAAACAACTTGGTCCGGTTGAACGCCGTGTTCGAGAAAGCGCTCCAACCGGTCTTCAAAAAATGTTTCCACTTCCGCCACGACATTCCGGTAGCCGGGGGAATTTTGCATCGTCTGCGGCGTCCCCTGCATGTGCATCGCGATGTAGCCAGCCCCGGTCGACGCGGCGAGTTTCCACATTTCCGGTTCGGACCGGTTCGCGGCGATGTCGTTGATAATGTCCGCGCCGGCGGTAATGGCAGCACTCGCCACCTCTGCTTTCTGCGTGTCGATTGAAATAGGGATGTTCGGAACCCTGGTCCGGAGTGATTCGATGACCGGAATCACCCGTTCGAGTTCGAGTTCGGCGGCAACCGGAGTCGCTCCCGGCCGGGTCGACTCGCCGCCGATGTCGACCAGGTCGGCTCCTTCCTCGACCAGCCGGAGCGCGTGGGAAACAGCCGCGTCGGTGGGGTAGTGCCGCCCGCCGTCGGAAAATGAGTCCGGCGTCACGTTCACGATCCCCATGATCATCACGGATCGGGGAAACGTGAACTCAAACTGCCGGGCTCTAAAAATCATTGGAGAAATTGTGGACCGGCCGGAATGCCCGACGTGCGGCTACGGCTGGATCAGCGGTTCGGGATACACGTCCGGTGTTTCGCGGTTGAAAATTTCGGTGTTGAACGCGACGAGCAGGTTCGGCGTGGTTCCGTTGTTTTGAAAGGTGTGCGGGCAGTTCGGCGGAAACACAAACCGAACGATTTCGCCCTCGCCGATCACCACACTGTGGTCGCCGGATTCATCGCGAAACTTCACCAAAGCGGGGCCTCCCTGTGATGCGATCTCGGTCCCGATCTTGTGGAAATGGTTTCCACGGATTCCACCTGGTTCGGTGACGACCACGTGGCAATTGTGCTGGTCGCCGAGTTCGGTGTGATCAAGCGGTTCCCAGACGCTGCCCCGGTGATCTGATTTCTGGTCGATCTGTTCAACAAGGACTTTCATGAGTGTCAGTCTATGAAGAAGAACTCGTTGGAAACCAGCAATACTTGCGCGAGCCGTTCCCACGGCGTGAGTGCCGGAACCAGCTCGGTCCGGCCGGCGAATTGTTTGGCGGTGTTCCATTCCCCGCGCGGGACATCCGTTGCTTCAACCAGATCGTGGGAATAACGGATGGTGGCCTCCCATTTGAACGAGTCAAAGCTGGGCTCCGACCGGCAGTCTACAACCAGATCAATGTGGTCACCGGGTTCGACCTCAATTTCTGAAATCTGCGTCTCAACCGAACCGTTGCTGGCGGTCCATGCCTCGCCAGAACCGGTCTTTGACCACACGATGCGCGCCCGCACGCCGTCGCCTTTGGCGGATTCGTGTTTCAACACTCCGGTGATCGAAATCGCGCCTTTTGCAGGGGCCGTCCACCGGCGAATGACGGCGTGTTCCTGATTGTTCCCCGGATGTCCACCGTCCTTTCTGAGCAGAGCCCAACCATGAACCGGATCGGGCAACTCGCCTGAAACCTGCCACTGATCTTTCGTGAATTCGGCGAACGGCGTGAAGCTGCCGACTTGGTTTTGATCCTCGTCAAACCGGCCGTAACCGTACTGCCAGTCGGGCACCTCGGGTTCCGGTTCCGGTCGTGACTGTTCGGAGGTGACGAAACGCAACGCCCGGTTGAATTCGCGGTCGGTCGGCTGCCGTTGGACGGCCAATTGGTAAAGTTCGCGGATTGTCTTTTCCGCGTTCTGCGCTTCGTCGTCGGCTCCAGCGCGGTTGGCCAACGCGCGAGATTCACCGGCGATGAACGGACTGTTCATCAAAAACAAGGCCTGCTGCGGGACGGTGGTGGTGAAGCGCCCCGCGCTGCTCGTGTCCGGGCTGGCGAGGTCGAACGTCCGGAACATTCCCGGGAGATTCTGCCGGTCGATGTTTCCGTAGATGGACCGGCGCGTGGAGTAGTTTTTGCCATCGATCTCGACGGAACGTCCGCCAATGGTGGAATCCAGATTTCCGCCGACCGCCAGCAACGAATCCCGCATGTCCTCGAAGCCGAGGCGTTTGCGATTCTGTCTCCAGTAGAACCGGTTGTCCTGATCGCTCGCTCGTGCCTCGGCGGTTTCCATGCTCGCCTGCTGGTAGACAGCGGAAAGCAGAATCCGGCGGTGCAGTTTCTTGAGGGACCACTTGTCCTCGTGCATGAACGTCCAGGCCAGATGATCGAGCAGGTCCGGATGGGACGGCGGATCGCTGCGCACGCCAAAATCACTTGGCGTGTCGACGAGCGGTCGGTTGAAATATTGCATCCACACCCGGTTGACGATGACACGTGCGGTCAGCGGATTGGTGTCGCTGGCGATGGCCTCCGCCAGTTCCAGCCGACCGCTTCCTTTTTCAAACGGCTTGCGATCTTCGGGACTGAGAATCTCCAAAAACTGTCGCGGAACGGCGTCGCCGTTGACGCCTGCCTGCCCGCGTTTGAAAATATGCGGATCGTAGGGCGTCGGGTTGTCGTTCATCACCATCGCGCGCGGTGGAGCGCCCTCGTGAGTCGCGTCGAGCTCTTCAATCTCACGCTGAAGCGCGCGGGCGCGCTGACCTTGCGGCACATCGTACATCCGCCTCAATTCGCCGTCGTTCAAATCGAACGGCATATCGGTTCCGTAAAGAACCACTCGCAAACTCTCCTTGTCAGATTCGTTAAATCCGGTCGCGCCGGAAATTTGTCGGGTCGCCGCCTCCCATTCCTCGGCGATTTCTGCGAACAACGCGCCGTAGGCGTCCGCCAGTGTTTTGAGGGTCGAAGGATTGGCGTTGGTGATCGACTGCCAGACCAGCGGGTTGACCGGCGTGGAAAGCGGGTTCTCCGTTAACGTTTTGATGCTTTTAGAAATGTCGGCGTCGCCATCTACCGCGTTCGTACGAAATTCGTTCCAAGCAGAGAAAATTGGGTTGGTTGCCTTGCTCCACTCGTCCGTCGATTTCATCCAGCTCTGCAGAACCTTGAAATCCAGCTGCCGGCTCTTGGCCAGATTTTCCTGCGGCCCGCGTTCGGCCATCAAAGACGCTTCGTGTGCTGTGAGCAGGTAGTCGCCCACGCTGGAACGTAGCTTTTCTTGAATGGCTTCGTTGACCTTCGCAATGTGTTTGTCGCGCTCGGCGACGCGGCGTTCGTGCTCCTTCAAATACGCGTCGAATTGCGGTGGGGTGATGCCGATCAGCGGCTTTTCCTCCGGCTCGTTCGAACTGGCGAACACGCCGTACAACGAATAATAATCCGCCGTCGGAATCGGGTCGAACTTGTGATCGTGGCAACGTGCGCAGGTGACCGTTAGCCCCATCATGCCGCGTGTCACCACGTCGATGCGGTCATCGATAATGTCGGTCTGGTTGTTCAGAAAACGTCGGCCCACCGTCAGGTAACCCATCGCCGCGAGCGGACGTTTGTTGTCGCCGAGATCGAGTTGATCGGCGGCAATCTGCTGCACGATAAACCGGTCAAACGGAAGGTCGTCGTTGAAGGCGTCCACCACGTAATTCCGGAACGTGTAGGCGTAGGCATAGCGCCGTTCCTCCTCGAACACGTAACCCTTCGTGTCGGCATAGCGGGCGACATCCAGCCAGTGCCGCGCCCAGCGTTCGCCGTATTGTGGGCGGCTCAACAGATCATCAATCAGCCGTTCATAAGCTTCGCGTGAGGAATCCTGTTCAAACGTGAACACCTCTTCCGGCGTTGGCGGCAGACCGATGACATCGTGGAAGGTGCGGCGAATCAGCGTCCGTGCGTCGGCTCGCGGCGAAGGGTCAATCTGATGCGCTTCGAGCTGTTCGAGGATGAACGGATCCAAATCGTTGCCGATTGAACGACCGTGTTTCACCTCGGGGATCGGCGGGTTTCGGACGGGTTGGAACGCCCAATGATCAGAACGGTTTTTCGTTTCAACAAGTTCGCCGTTTCTTGGATCATACGCACCGCGTTGAATCCACTCGGTCAACAGCGCGATCTGCTCGTCGGACAGTTTCTTGTCCTTCGGCGGCATCTTGAGATCCTCGTCCTGATACCCGACCGCCTTGATCAACAAACTCTGCTCGGGATGACCAGGGACAATCGCCGGTCCGGAATCACCGCCCTGCTCCCAGCCCGCCTTCAAGTCGAGCCGCAGTCCGCCCTTCGTCTTCTTGCCGTCACGGTGGCATTCGTAACAATTGTCGATGAGCAACGGTCGGATCTTGGACTCGAAAAATTCCTCGTCCGTCTGGTCGGCGAGGGCGGAGAGCGCGGATGAACACAGCAACGCGGTGAGCAATATTCTCCGGCAGAATTGAACTGGAGCAGGGTCTTTCACGTGTGTTTCGAAGGTGCGTCAGATTGCCGGTCAAAACAAATCCAAAACTGCCGCCGCCGCCCGCTGCGGCGCACCCGGTCCGCCGAGTGAACGGATGATTTCCGACAATCGTTTCTGCATGACGGCCCGCCGTTCCGGGTTATTCAGTAAATCCAGCGCGGCCCGGGCCAGATTTTCACCGGTCGCGTCGTGTTGGATGAACTCGGGAAACAACGGTTCGTCCGCGAGCAGGTTGGGCATGGCCATATATTTGACCGTGATGATTCGTTTGCCGACCTGGTAGGTCGCGCCGCTGGTCTTGTAAAGCGCCACTGTGGGGACGCCGAAATACGCGCATTCCATGGTGACCGTTCCGGTGGACGCGATGGCCAGCGTGGCGGTCGAAAGTAGTTCGGGCAGACCACCCACGCGCAACGCGACGGCCGGAGATGGATTGAACGAACGGGCCAGTTCCACCAGTGTTTCGTCCGGCAAAACCATTTCAAAACGTGCGTTGGTTTTCGCGCGCATCGTTTCCACCGCCTCCAAAATTGGTGGCAGATGATGCTTCAATTCCGAGGTGCGGCTGCCGGGTAGCAGCGCGACCAGCGGAGGTTCGCTGGAAGCCGGTTTTGGAGGGTGCTTGAAATGGAGGTAACGATCAATGATCGGGTGACCGACGAATTGTACGTTCAGGTCGGGAGTGCGTTGCGCGTACCAGTCCTTTTCAAAAGGAATGATCGACAGCAGAAGATCGAGTTCGCGGGTCAGTTTTTTTGCGCGACCCGGACGCGACGCCCAGACCTGTGGTGAAACAAATTGAACGATCTTCGGCCGCCAGTTTTGGAACATGCCGGACTGGCGGTTCACCAGTTTCCGAATCGCACCCGAGAAGCGACGATTGAAACCGGAAAAATCAACGCAGATCAGCAGGTCGGGCTGCCGCTCGACGGCGAGTTGTTTCAACTGGTTGAACAGCCGTCGGAAGTTCCCGAGGCTTTTGATGACCTCCGTCAATCCGGTCACCGCGTGGCCCATCATGTTGATCTCCAGCTCAACGCCGGCGGCCGCCATTGCGGGCCCTCCGGCTCCAAAGAATTTGGGGGCGATTTGCCGGTCCAGCGGTTGTAGATCATCCGGGCCCGGGTTCGCCGGGCGTTCCAAGATTTCCTGACGCAAGGCCGTGATCAATTCAGCCGCCAGTCGGTCGCCGCTGGGCTCGCCAGCGACGAGCATGATGCGACGCGGTAGATGGGTGGTGTGTGAAATCAAAGTCGTGCGGGATGATTGCGAAAAACCTGGACGGGCGCAACTCCCGCCGGCTGCCCGTGTTCAAGTTCTTGGTGCGCCCGGTTTGAATGTCGACAGCATCGCGTCCGTCCCTCTACAATTTCTGCCCGATTCTGATCCACGAAGCCATCAACCATGAGCAACCCGTTTTTCGTCCAGCCCAAGATCGTTCCGAAACTGGATCCGCATTTTCTGCCCGCCGTTCTGGAGCAACGCGCTTTCCGTGAGATGGCCCGTTCCACGGGTGCGGAGGCGACATTGGGACTTGCTCTCGAACAGGCGGACGGTTCCGTCTTTCATCACGAAACGGTTCTGTTGCCTGCGGCCTACCCAAAGGCCAAGGAAGAAAACTTCCGGCAGGTGGAGCGCATGGTGAAGTTTCTGTTGTGGGCGCGGGGTGGTTTTCGGATTTACGTCGATGGACCGGCCGGGATGGTGGAGGAATTGAAGAATTACTACCGGGTTTCACCCACCGGCAAATTTGATTCGGAAATCATCGGTGAACGAATCTACGGCCATCCGATCGAGGTGGTTCACACGGCCGAACTGCCCGCTGAAAAATCAGTGACGGCACCGTTGGGACGGCACTGGAACGGTTGCCGGATCGGATTTGATCTTGGCGGAAGCGACCGGAAAGTGGCGGCGGTCATCGATGGGAAGTGTGTCTTCAGTGAAGAAATTGTTTGGGATCCCTATTTTCAACCCGATCCGCAATATCACTTTGACGGTGTGATGGACTCATTGCGACGGGCGGCGGCGCACCTTCCACGCGTTGATGGGATTGGTGGGAGTGCTGCCGGTGTCTATGTGAACAACCGGGTGAAGGTGGCTTCGTTGTTCCGTGGCGTTTCCAAGGATCTGTTTGATTCGCGGGTGAAGGACATGTTTCTAGATCTGCGCAAAGAATGGATCGGAGTGCCGTTTGATGTGGTGAATGACGGCGATGTCACGGCGCTGGCGGCGTCGATGTCTCTTGATGTGAACTCCGTTCTGGGTGTGGCGATGGGAACCAGCACGGCGGCCGGTTACGTGAACCAGGAGGGAAATATCACGAGCTGGCTCAACGAACTCGCGTTCACTCCCGAGGATTATCGATCCGACGGGCCGGTCGATGAATGGTCCGGCGATCGGGGATGCGGCGTACAGTTTTTTTCGCAGCAAGCGGTGGGGCGGTTGCTGGTTCCGGCAGGGATTGAATGCCCGGTTGAAATGCCGTTGCCCGAAAAGTTGAAACACGTTCAAGGTTTGATGGAGCGGTGCGATGATCGTGCCAGAAAGATCTACGAATCGATCGGGGTGTGTTTCGGTTACGCGATCGCTCATTACTCGGAGTTCTACGAGTTTGACCACGTCCTGGTCCTGGGGCGGGTCACGTCCGGCGAGGGCGGGGATGTCATCATCGAGCAGGCCCGGCGTGTTCTGGAAGTTGAATTTCCTGAGCTTGGCGAACGACTCAGGTTCCACGTGCCGGATGAAAAAGACAAACGCCACGGTCAGGCGGTTGCGGCTGCGAGCCTGCCGGTCATCAATTGAAGACGCTTCTCGGGTTTAGAAATTCACCACGATGCCGAACACAAGTCGCATGTCGGCTTTTTCGGGAATGTTTCCGCTGGAATCTGGTTGCGGGTTGGAAACGGTGTCGACGGTAAAGGACGTCTGCAGATCCAGAATCTTTGTCACTTCGTATTCCAGTGTCGCGACCATGTGTTGCGTCATTCCACCGGCCTTTTTGGGGGTCAGCTGATTTTGGTAATCAAAGAGGAATTCCAGCTTGGAGGTGATGTCCCAGTCGAAACTTGTTCCAATGACAACGGCAGGCGTGTTCTGATTGAGTTTCTCGGTGGAAGGAACCGACACATACTGGATGGTCTGATAGGCCGGACCGGCCGTGATGTTCCAGTCGAAATTGGGGCTTTTGACAATGTCATAACCCAGACCCGCACCCAGCGTGAGGCGGGTCGAGATGTTCTGAAAGGGATCCCGATAGTACTCCGCAAAGGGAATCCGGATGAAGAGTCGCTTGGACAGGAACAGATCGAAGGAGATCGACACACGATGGTTGTTCGCGTTCTCCACGCTCTCCAGCTCGCTGTAGTTTCCTATGTAGTCCAGACTGAGCTTGGTGGAGGGAGTGATCCGCCGGAGGCTCGCGGACGTGTTGAAATCGACCTGATTGACGTTACCCTGCCGGATGGCCAGCCCGATGGCCAGCTTCCCGGACCAGTAGTTTCTTTCCCGCTCACCACCGGGAGCGATACCGAGAACCAACTTGCGCGGATATTCGTTGGTCACCGTGCTGGTCACGACCAGATTGGTGCGATCCATCCACAGTGTCCCGAAGTCGGTGGTTTTGTCTTCCGTTCGCACGCCGTTCAACTTGGGGGAGTAGAGAAAATAAACATCCTTCAAGTCGAAGCTTTGCAGGTCCAGTTCTTCACTGTCGAACTCCAGTTTGTCGTCGAGCATGGACTTGATCCGCCCCTTCAACCACTCACCCGAATTGATCATGATCCAGTCGTTGGTGGGACCGGATTCAATGACGTATTTGCGGAGTTCCTCCGTGTCGGATTCTTTGGTGGGAACGGGCTTGGCCGCTTTCACTGCTGGTTTGGGAGAATCTTGAGCCTGGGCCGGGCCTAGCACGATGCAGGCGCTGCAAAGAATCGATGCGAGACGGGTGAGAAGGCGCATGGTGAAGCGGTTTTAGTTGGACTGCGATGAAGAGTCCGGTGATCGGTTCAACTTGCTCCCGGGCAGGAAAGGGTCGCGGAACGCGGTGGAGAAATCATAAATGTCTTCAAAGTCCTCCAGCCGGTCGGCGTCGGTTTTCGAGAGGAGTCCTTCACTGACCATGTTGAAAACGATTTCGCCAAAGTCGCGGGTGCGGGTGATGCCCCATTCCTCGAAAACCGTGGGCGTCATCGGACCGAAATGTTCGAGGGCGAATTCCTTCACGCCCTTCAACAGCTCGGGACCGCTGACGTGTTTGGGTTCCTCCTCCTCGGGCACCGCATCCGTGCGTCGTTTTGTCGAACGGCGGGCCTTGCGATTGACGAGTGACTGGGTGAAGTCTAACGCGTCGCGCAGAAAATGATAGGCATCAAGGTGATAACGCGGATCGCGCTTCACAATGCCTTCCACGACTTCTTCAAAATGTATCGGTTGCATCGGTCCTTAACTCGGGCGGATTGAGCGGTGCTGTCTCTTCCGGGTGCTTGAGACGCCAGTGACGGACCGTCCATCCCAGCAAAAGCAACCCCAGAATCACGATCAGAATACGTTGCTCCTGCCGGGTCAAGTTCAGCACGACCGGGAAAATACGAAAAAAGAGCCTGAGTGCAACAGTTCAATCTTTCAGGGATCACTCAGGGCAAACGGCGAAGCAGGAAGAATTGCTGTTGAAGGTTGGTGTAGCTCGTATACCAGCTGCTCTCCGGGAAGGTTCCGAGGATGTTCGTGACGGTGCTGAGATTGTCGATGTCAGTTCCGCTCAACAATTCGTAGGAAGCGCCTTCTACACCGGGCCAGCTGAGGCGGACGAGTTCTGAGTTCCACGTCGCCGGTGCCAGCTCAAACGGTATTTCTTCGACGTTCGGATCGGTGCGCATGAGCTGTTCGCGGGCATTGCTGTATCCGTCCTTGTCGGGATCCTCGGTCGGAAGACTGTCCAGGCTGGTGAAATGCGTGGTTTCCCAGTCGTCTTCCAAACCGTCGGTGTCTGAATCAGTAATCGCTGGACCGTGAAGGATAAGGGTGGATTCCAGCAGATTGCCGAACGCACCTTCTGCGTGATCGCTCAGTTCCAATACCCACGTGCCCACGCTGCTTTCCGCAAAGTGATGGGTGCTGTAGTACGTCCAGTCGACCGGGCCGGGACTGGTATCGCCATTGAACCGTTGCAGTACGCTGCGGGTGCCGGAAGGGGAAATCAGCGTGATCCGCAAGTCGCCGCGCAATGGGTGGTCTGTCTTGATTCGCACGCCGACATGTTCCACGGCCAGCGAATTCACGATCTGATACTGGACAGCCGCCTTGCTCATTTGAATTTGAGCCAAAGTATCCGTCTGCTCCTGGAGCAATGTTTGAATGGTAGTCCCTTGGGTGTTGCCGATGAACACGGCCGGAATCGATGTGAAATCGGTTCCGCCCATGGGACACAGTTCATCGCCGCCGGGACAGCCTGCCGATCCGGCAATGTTGTTAAACACGATGGCGAACTCGGCTCCCGCCGCCGCCGCATGGGAAATCTTCACCGAGTAGTCCTCGCCCCCGCGTTCAATCAACACCGCCTTCCCAGTGAGATCCAAATTGATCTGATCATTGGCCCGGCCAACGTCGACAATCGGAAGCGCCGCAGTTCCGTCGTCTGCAATGGGGCCGAGGCTGGTGCGATTGGTGATGTAGGCCAGCACACCAGGAATACCGGTTCCACTGATGGTCAGTCGGTAGCCGTCGTCAGGGATGGATTGAGGAATCCCGTTTGTGTAACCCAGAGAGTTCTCAGGCGGTTGGTTTACCCAGCCCTTCGCCAATTGAACGGCTGTGCCGGCGTCCACGATTCCAAAGCCCTGATTGTGACTGACCAGGAAACCGGCGCCGTTCATGTGGACATCCGGATCGTCCAGATCCAGATGCTTTGCTGCCAATGCCAAAATGATTTGAACATCCCGATAGGTGAGTTCCGGATTTACCGAGAGCATCAATGCGCACACGCCGGAAACCAACGGGGCCGCAGCCGAAGTGCCTCTGAAGGGGTTCAAGTCGAAACGATAGTTCCACAGGTCCAATGTCTGTTCCTTTTCACCGGAGAGCCATAGACGGAAATTAGTCGCGCCATCGCCTTCAAGAAAATCCAGCGTGAATATCGGGATGCCCTCCACGTCACCTCCCGGCGCTGAAACCAGCAATGACGCACCGGGACTGCTGTAACTTGCCACCCGGCTGTACGGATTGACGGCCGCGACTCCGATGACTCTCGGATCAGACGCGAATTGACTGTAGTTTGCATTCCCGCCGCTGAGCCGACGGTTGCCGCCGGAGCGAACCATGACGACGCCCTTGCCGTCGCGACCATTCTCGATTGCCTCGGTGATTCCTACCTGTTCGAGCAGTCCCGGTCCAACGAGTTGATGAACATCACCGCCGCCCCAACTATGATTCTGCACCCAAACCGCATCGTTGTGATAGGTGTACATGTCCATCAGCTTGTCGTCGCCGACCAGTAGTCCGCTCTCATCGTGAATCACCCAGCTGGCGAGCTTGGCTCCGGGCGCGACTCCGATCATGCCCACGTCATTGTTGCCCTCGGCCAGCGCAAGTCCGGCAACCGCCATTCCGTGGACCCAGCTGGCCGTCAAAAAAGTAGCGCTTCCGTCATCTGCGTCTGAAGAAAAATTGTGCTGCACGCCGACTGCCAGCTGGTTCGTGATGTCAGGATGTTTGATTTGAACTCCGCGATCCGCCACGGCGAGGATCACCCCTTCACCCTTGGTGTAGGGCCACGCCGCGCGGGTATTGATGTCGGCCCCCACCGGTGATCCGTCGACCTCTCGGAATTCGTGATAAGCCTGGAGCTTGAAGTAGTAGTCGGTCGGTTTTGGCGCGTAGGCCCCGTCCGGCTCGATCCGCTTTTTGGTGATGGGATAACAGGCCACCACCGAACTGTCGGTGCTGAGAGCCTGCGCCGAACGAAGAGCATCCAACGGCGAATGCGCGGCAACGATGAACAAGTTGTCCTTCACGATCCGCTCGATGCTCAAGTCGTGCGTCTTCAGGATCGGCGCGAGTTCGGCGAACGCCTCGATCTGTAACACTAACCTGGCACTGATGCGAACCTCCCTCGATTCGTTCCTCCCCTCCGTTCCGGCGATCCATTCATCGCTGGTGCTCGACTGCGTTGATGGCTGCTTGGAGACGTTATATGTGTGCGTGGCCGGCTCTTTCACCGTGAAGGACAGTGAATCCGCTGATTGAACGGGCTGGACGAAAGCAGCACACAGAATTGCGGTGCCAAAAATTTGGGCGGGTAACGTTTCCATGAGACGCCGAATAAACGTCACGAGGTGACCGCTTGCAAGTGAAAACACGGGTCGTCAGCTGGCCACGATGTTCACCAGCTTTTTCGGAACAACGATGATCTTCCGGACCGTCTTGCCTTCGATGAACGGGGCCACTTTGGAAGACGCGAGCGCGGCCTGCTCGAACTCTTCCCTGGCGGCATCGGCAGCGAGAGTGATCTTGTCGCGGAGCTTGCCGTTAACCTGCACCGGAATGGTCAGAGTGTCTTCGACCAGCAGGCTTGGGTCAAACGTCGGCCAACTCGCGTAAGTCAGGGACGGCACGGCCTGTCCGAGGTGAATGAACAAACGGCTCCAAAGCTCTTCAGCAATATGAGGTGCGGACGGGGCGAGCACCTGGAGAAAAGTCTTCATCGCCGAAGCCGGTTTGGTCTCCCAGGTGATCGCGTCGTTGACGAATACCATCATCGCCGAGATGGCGGTATTGAAACGCATGCCGTCGAGATCTTCCGTGACCTTTTTGATGCAGGCGTGAAGCGTCTTCAACTGCGGGGCGGTTGGTTCGCTCTCACAGATGGCCGGGGTGATCTTGAGTTTGCTCAAGAGTTCTTCACGTGCGTCTTCCGTTGCAGTGGTCTCCGCCAGTTCAAAGTCCTTCTCGCTCTGTTCATCGATGAACAAGCGCCAGACGCGGCCGAGGAATCGGTAGACACCTTCGACGCCCTTGGTGTTCCACGGCTTGGAATCCTGGAGCGGTCCCATGAACATTTCGTAGAGCCGAAAGGCGTCCGCTCCGAATTCGGCAACCACGGCGTCGGGGCTGATGACATTCTTACGGGATTTCGACATCTTGAACGAACGCCCGTCCACGAGGACTTCTAAATTTGCCGCCAAAGCAAAACCGTTGGGGGTCTTTTCAACATCTTCTTTCGGGACTCGGTGGCCATTTATTCGCACGCTGGATTGCTTATGAGTGCCAACCAACATTCTGCCGTCTGAACTGGCTTCCTCTTCGATGTCTTTCAACATTTGAGCGGAGCAGGGAGTCCCATCTGAGTGCGAGAACGCAGTGAACTCCATTTCTCCCATGATGAGTCCTTGATTGATCAGCTTGAAAAACGGTTCAGCTGTCGAGACGTGGCCCAAATCAAACAACACCTTGTGCCAGAACCGGGCGTAAAGCAGATGCAATACGGCGTGCTCGGTTCCACCAACGTAAAGGTCGACGCCGGGGACGGTGGGGGAGTTTTCAGTTTTCAGATTCAAGTTTTCAGACTGAACACTTGAAACTTGAGACTTGGAACTCGCCGCCGTTCCCATCCAGTAGGATTCAGCGTCGGAACCAACAAAGGCGGCCTCATTCTGCGCATCAGCATATCGCAGATAATACCAACAGCTGCCGGCCCATTGCGGCATTGTGTTGGTTTCACGAATGGTATTGGCGTCCACACTAACCCAATCGGTGGCGCGGGCGAGTGGGGGCTGTCCGTCGGACGTGGGCTTGTAATCTTCGAGACTCGGAGGAAGCAATGGCAGATCAGACTCGGACAATGCTTCATGTTGCAGATTTCCTTCCGCGTCCTTGCGCCAGATGATCGGAAACGGTTCGCCCCAGTAACGCTGACGACTGAACAACCAGTCGCGCAATTTGAAATTGATGCACTTTTCACCAAGACCTTTTTCCTCGAGCCAGGCGGTGATCTTCGCCTTGGCTTCGGCAGTGGGGAGATCATTCAGCGAAAGTTCATCGTTTGCGGAATTGATGGCGGTTCCAGTCTCAGTGTACGCCGCGCTTGTAATGCTGAAGAACAGTTCGTTTTCTGCTTTTAAATACACCTTCGCTGTTGACGGAGACGTTGATCCATCATCCTTCACTTCTACAAAATTTCCGATGTTTTCTTTTATCCATTCCGCGGATGGTTGAACGACTGGCCTACAAGGCAGGTTGAATTTTGCAGCGAATTCAAAGTCCCGTTCGTCATGTGCCGGAACGGCCATGATCGCGCCCGTGCCGTAAGTCGCCAGAACGTAGTCGGCGATCCAGATGGGAATCTTCTCGCCGTTAACTGGATTGATCGCATGCGCACCGGTGAATACGCCGGTCTTTACCTTTGCCAGTTCGGTGCGTTCCAGATCGGACTTGCCGGCGGCAAACACCTGGTAATCCGCGATAGCCTGTTTTTGATCGGGCACCGTGATCTGTTCGAGAAGTTTGTGCTCCGGAGAAAGCACCATGTAGGTCGCACCGAACAGAGTGTCTGGGCGGGTGGTGAACACAGTGATCAGTAGGTCGGTATTCAGTGAGTCAGTGCCGCTTCGACTGTCGCCGGACTGATTACTGTTTACTGATTCACTGACCACTTTGAAACTGACGGTCGCCCCTTCACTGCGCCCAATCCAATTCCGCTGCATCTCCTTCAGCGAATCCGGCCACTCAATCGTGTTCAGGTCATCGAGAAGTTTCTGCGCGAATGCGGTGATGCGCAGCATCCATTGACGCATCGGTTTCCGGACGACCGGGAATCCTCCGACTTCACTCTTGCCGTCGATGACTTCTTCATTGGCCAGCACGGTGCCGAGTTCCGGACACCAGTTCACCGGTGCTTCGCTGACAAACGCCAGCCGCTTCGAGTCGCGATACGCGCGACGACGGGTCGCCAAAGTAGGACCGGCTTCCAGCCTGTCACCCGACGCTTCGGCACGAGCGGGAGATTCAGGTTCATTGGTTGCGACCGGTGCGTCCGGAGACAGGCAGGATGCCGGTCCTACGTTTCCGGCTTCGCTGCTCAGCTCACTCGGATAAACCAGCGTCTCAATTGATTCAGCCTTGTTTGTCTCCGGGTTGAACCACGAGTTGTAGAGTTGCAGGAAAATCCATTGCGACCACTTGAAGTAATTGGGATCAGTGGTGTTGACCTCCCGCGACCAGTCGTAACTGAAGCCGAGCGATTTGATCTGGCGGGTAAAGTTGGCAACGTTGGTTTCGGTGGTGATTCGCGGATGCTGACCGGTCTTCACCGCGTACTGTTCCGCCGGCAGCCCAAACGCGTCCCACCCGATGGGGTGCAACACATGCGAACCCGTCGCGCGCCGGTACCGCGCGAGAATATCCGTGGCTGTATAACCTTCGGGGTGCCCCACATGGAGTCCGGCACCCGACGGATACGGAAACATGTCGAGGACGTAGTATTTCCTCGGAGCCTCACCGGCGGCGACGTTCTCCCGGCTCATCGCGTTGGCACCGTGGCGTTTGGTGAACGGGTGGCCGTCCGCGAGGGTGTCGCCGGGATTGAACGCCTTAAAGGTTTGTTCTTTGTCCCAGAATTGCTGCCACTTGGGTTCGATCAAATGAAATGGATACTGGCGTCGCATGGTCAAATTTAGGCGCGGGATCATGCTGAAACAGGCAGGGCAGGGCAACCGCCGATTTGTTGTGGTTTCGGTCTTGTTCGGGCGTCGCGGGATCACCAGAATCGCCGGATGCGAATGCAGGACAAGATCGTGCCGTGGAGTCAATTGCGCGAGTGGCGGCAGGCCCAACGTGAAGCGGGCCGGAAAATCGTGGTCACCAACGGTTGCTTCGATCTGCTGCATGCCGGGCACGTTGCGTATCTCGCGGACGCGGCGTCACACGGCGATTGCCTGTTGGTTGGCGTGAACGACGACGCGGGGGTGAAGGAGTTGAAAGGCGAAACGCGTCCGCTAAATTCCGAGGGTGACCGGGCGCTGGTTTTGGCGGCGCTCCAATCCGTCGGAGCCGCCTGTATTTTTCACGGTTCAACCGCGACAGAATTCCTTAAACTCGCCGAACCCGACATCTACGTAAAAGGCGGCGACTACACGGTCGAAACGTTGAACGCAGAAGAGCGAGCGGTTGTTCAAGCAACAGGCGGTGAGTTTGTATTCATCCCGTTTCTTGAGGGACGATCAACGACCGGCATTATTGGAAAAATGAGGTCGTGACCGAGCTTTGTTTCCTGATTCCGCTGGCTCTTATTTTCGGCGGGGACAGGTTTGAAGAACGGCCAATGTCGTGAAACTAACGCAGGTCTGGCCAATCGATTTGTCGAACTGAGGGTAGATGATCGGCGGCCGTTCGGTGTCGGCGGCGAGGAGTGGAAGAGTGATCGTCTTGAATCCGCGACCGTAAATGCTTCCGGTTTCGTCCCGGGAAATTTCCCGGAGTCGGCCGTGTTCATCGATCCAGCAGATCAGGCCGTTTTTAGTGCAGCGGACGAGTGAGACCCGGTCTTCAACGCGCGAAAGATGGCGTTGGCGACGTGCTGCCATTGGGTGGCGCTCCTGCTTCCTGGTCCATCCGGTGCATCGAAGAACTCAAAACTTTTTCTGTTCGTTGTAAGAAATCTATCAACGCTTCTCACAAGTTGGGTTGAAAGTGATTCAATAAATGGAAGCAAACGAACAACAACGAATATTTGATGACTGGCTCGCCGAGCATCGGGGGCTTTTCTTCAAAGTGGTTCGTGCCTACGCCTTCAATCCGCATGATCAAGAGGATCTGTTCCAGGAGATTGCGACGCAGGTCTGGAATTCCGTCCCGAAGTTTCGCGGCGATTCCAAGGTGACCACCTGGATCTATCGCGTTGCCCTCTACTCCGCCATGGCGTGGTCCAAAAAAGAGAGGAAGCACCGCGATCAGCACCAGACGATCAACGGGCACGAGCACACGATGTTGCAGGCTTCCAAGATCAAGAACCCACGACTGGACTGGTTGTATGATCAGATCAGTCGATTGGATGAAGTGGATCGTTCACTGACCCTGATGATGCTGGATGGATATAGTTACAAGGAAATCTCCGCCACCCTTGGCATCACCGAAAGCAACGTGGGCGTGAAGTTGAATCGCATCAAGAAACGTTTAACCGAAAAATCCGAAGCGGAGGTACAAAATGGAGTTTGAAGATATGAAAGTTATTTGGGATTCACAGAATGATGAACCGCTTTACGCGGTGAACGAGGACGGTTTGCAGGCGATGCTTCGAAAGAAAGCTCAGGCGTTCAAGCGACTGGTGTTCTGGCAGGAGGCGCAGACGTATGGCAGCAGCCTCTTTGTCGTAATCATCATTTCGATGGCACTCATTGGATACTTCACCGGAGTGCTTGAGAGTCTGCAGGGTGTCCAGTTGGGGACTTGGGATGCAGTCGCACTGTTTGTCGGCGTGACGTGTTGGGCGCAGTTCGGGTTAAACGTCTATATTGGCCGAAGCAAACAGAAAGAAAGAGAGTCCCAGTTCTCGGAAACGTTGCGGGATGAAATCGATCGAGATATTGAACGCGTGGATTTCGAGATCGCCGCGAGGAAGCACCTTGTCCGTGGTTTTGTTCCGCCCTACGCTGGTGCGTTCCTGTTTAACTGGGTTATTTTCCGCGCAAGTGGCGTGGAGTGGATGATGATTCCCATGGTGGTCTTCATGATTGGTGCGTTCCTGTTCGAGTTGAGCAGTCAACGTCGATTGGTCGCCAACAAATTGATCCCGCGAAAAGAGGAGTTGGAAACACTGCGCAACAAGCTGATTCAGTCAGAGCAGTAGGATGCTTGAATGAAGAAATCGCGCGCGCCCGGTTGATTGTTCAACCGGGCGCGTTTGTTTTGCTTGGTGGAAAACCGAATGTTGCTTGCGCGTACGAAAGCGGTGCTGAAGTCACCGCACTCCATGTTGCTATCGCGAGTCGGTGGCGGCTTGTCCCTCCGTTCCGATCGCGCCCGCCTATTCTGTTGGTAGCTTTTTGAAGCGGCTTCGTAGAATTGCCAGGACCGTTATTGCCGAACACATCCAGCCGAACCAATCTCCGTACCGATGGTAGAGAGTAGTTTGTCTTTCGGTACCGGACGGAAGGAGCGGCAGCGTGATCGTCTTGATTCCGCGACCGTAAATACTGTCGTTCTCATCACGGAAAATTTCACGGAGCCGGCCGTATTCATCGATCCAACAGGTCAATCCGTTGTTCGTGCAGCGGACCATTGAGACCCGGTTTTCGACGGCGCGGAAGATTGCATTGGCCGCGTGTTGCCACTGCGCAGCGCTTTCGCTGAACCAGCCGTTATTGGTTAGGTTGAGCACGAAATCAGTGTCGGACTTGACTTCGTCGCGGAGCACGTCTGCGAAGTTGTCCTCGAAGCAAATGTTGACCGCAATGCGGGCGTTTTGTTGACCGACGATGAACGGTTCGGGTAGTTCCCCAGAACCAAAACCAACGCCGACCGGAAAGATCTTTCCAAGCAACGGAAACCACTTTGCGAACGGCGTGTACTCGCCGAAAATGACAAGTCGCTGCTTGCGGTAAGTGCCGGTGTGGCCTCCATGTTCGTCAAAGTAGAAGGCGGAATTATAGGGCCGAAACTTGCGCTCACCATCAGTGGGTTTCTCCTCTTCCCAGTCCAGTCCGCCGAAGATAAACGGCGTGGAGTTGGTGGTGATCAATTCCATGATCTCAGCGAAGAACTCTTTGCTGAGCGAGACGGGCAGGGAGGCTTCGGGCCAGACCAGCACGTCGGGATCGGTGGCGAGGGCTTCCCGGGAAAGCTCCATGATCTGCCGGAACCGGTTGGTGGATTCGTCCGCGTCGAAGATGAGGTTTTGCGGAATACTGGGTTGGACGAGCGCCAGCGTGATGTTCCGGTCGGACGCCTGAACCGGCCGCATCGTTTTGGTCACGCCCCAGCTGACGAGGATCAACATGACGAGGAGCGCGGGCGCGATCTCGTTCTTCCACGCAAAGCGAATCTGCGGCCGCGCGACCACGAGCAACGCCCCAACCGCGACGGAAAGGGAAACCCAGACGACGATGAACGTGACGCCTTGAACACCGGTAAACTCCGCGATCTGGATCAACGGGATTGCGCGAAATTGTGATGCGCCCAGAAAGTTCCAGGGGAAGCCCGTGAGAAACCAGCCGCGCGTGAATTCGAGCGCCGTAAAACTGATCGCGCAGGAGAGGATCCAGACCTGGCGGGTCACCCACGAGGTGTTGAAGAGTTGATCGGCGGCTTGCCGGACATTGCCCGACAAGCGGATGGGGCCGCCGCCGATTCCCAAACCGTTCGTGGAGGTGGCGGAGTCAAACTGAATCGGGCAGGTCTTCCAACAGACCCACATCCAGGTCGCCGGATAGAGTGCGCAAAAACCGCTGAGGGCGAGCCACGCCGAGATGTTGCCGATGGGGAAGGGGATGTGCAGCAGCCAGTAGAGCGACACAAGATAAAACACGAGCCCGGCGAGATAACCCCGTCGGAATGCGGCGCGGGGGTCGGTCCCCAGTCCGGTGAGCAACAACAGTCCGGGGGCGATCCATGCGCCGATCGGGAAGTTCAACAGCGGAAAGGCCGAGGCCCAGATCAGACCGGCGGCCAGCGCGATCGTGGTCCGGAGAGACGGTCTCCGCATATACTTTGTCCAGTCGATGGCCACGTGGTTAGCGCCCGGTTCGAATCAACAACAACCAGTCACCTTCCGCCGGGGTGGGCAGTTGTAATGCTGATCCGGTGACGACGCCGACCGATGCGGAGGTCTCGCCGGTGCGCGGATTGAACCAGCTGATCTGCGGCCGGGTCGGCAGCTGATCGAGCTGGATTTCGATGGACCGGTCTTCGGGAACGTAGGCGACGGCGAACGATCCGTCTTCACTGCGGGAAATCGAGATGTGCTTTTTTGCCGAATCGATGCCCGGCTGTTTGGACAGCATTTCAGGAGCGGGCCGCAGTTTCCAAAAGTCGATCTTGGTGAAGAAATCGTAGAGATGGCTCACCTGTCCGGCGGCTTCCATCTTGAGGGATTTGTTCCATGCGAGGGGAATGCCGGAGCCCTTGTGATCGACGGGTTCGGTCACGCCATTGTCCCAGCCCCACACGCCGTGTCCACCGTAGCTCACTCCGGCGGTCGGCGCGTTGAGCAAACTCCAATACATCGCGTTGCGTACGTTCGAGGCCGGGTGAGGTTTCTTGGATTGATAGGCCATGTGGTTTTCGTAACACGGTTCCAGATTGATGAACGGCCGGGCGGGCGAGAGCTTCCAGTCGGTCGCGGGCGGTCCGTCGTAGATCCAGCGGAAGGTGTCGTCGCTGTCGCCGTGGCCACTTTGATAGCCGATCATGTCCAGCCAGTTTTCATTGAGAAACTCGGGCAGGTTCCAGTTCTGGCCACCGGGATGAAGCATCGTCGGCGCGTGATGAATGTCGCCGAATACACCACGGCCGATTCGTTTCCACCGTTCGGCGTTCTTCCCTCGATAGTCGCCATCGCCGGGCAGAATCCAGACCACGGGAAACGCCTGCCAGCGGGCGACCATGTAACGGGCCAGCTTGATCGCCTGATCCTCGGGCAGTGAAAACCCGGGATTGATGTCGGGATTGGATCCACCACCGATCGACCACAGCAGCACCGGCGCGTTGAGCAGCCCCGCATTGGCGACAGCGGCCGCTTTCTGGTCGAGCCGATTGAAGTATTCGAGATTGGGTTTGATCTCGTCCTTGCCGCCGAAGGCGAGCATGCCGTTAATGTCGCCGTCCGGTGCGGCGCGCCATTGGGTGGCCACCCACTTGATCGTGGTGAATTTTTGTTCCTTGCGTGTGTCGAGATACGTTTTCCAATCCTCGGGCGTTGACTTGAGTGCGCCGTTCCACGCGGTGTCGCCCAGCCAAAAAAACGGCTTCAGATCGTCGTGAATCAAATAGTGTCCGTTCCTTGCCACCTTCACGGGGCCGTGAGTTGAGAATGCCGTCTCGGTGAGCGGCGCGGTACAGAGAAACTCACCCGTGAGTCCGTGCAGTCCGCGATTCGAGGCGTCGGAACAGGTCGTTTCGTAACGCCAGGGACCGGCCAGAACCGGCGCAAAGCGGACGCGCCATTCGTAACCGCCGTTCCAGAACGCGGGCACCACGAACCGTTCGCCGTCCGGTGCGATGAATTTGACCGTGAGGTCGACGGATTGAAACGGATTGCTGTACGATGTTGTGCTGTAGAAGACGGCCTCGAAGCGTTCCCACTTGGAAACCATCGTCATTTTCTGGGGACGGTCGGGTGGCGTGTAACAGCCGACAAACGCGATCAAGAGGGTGCAGCAAATGAGCGCTCGGAGAGGGCTCGTCGGACGGGCGGAGTTGGCATTCATAGTAGTTCCGAAATCAGTTGCGGCATCTGACAATAATTCGCGCGACAAGTCAAACGACGCCGGAGCGCCGGGTGCGGCGAGGCGGTGGGTGAACCTGTACCCTGTTCACGGTTTTCAGCGTTCCTGTTCTCCAGTTTGAGGGCAACGTATCGGTGGAAGGAAAACCAAAAAATTTTCTCGTTTGGATTTTTCGGGGGAGTTGCTTAGAGTGTCGCGGTGCTTACAAAGACTTTTGCCGACATGGGTTATCCCGGGCGTCTGATCGCCGTGGAGGGCCTTGATGGGTCGGGCAAGTCCACACAGATTTATCTCCTCAAGCGGTGGCTTCAATTGCAGGGGCTCAAGGTGTTTTTCAGCGAGTGGAATTCTTCCGAGCTGGTCAAATCCGCGACGAGCAAGGGCAAGAAAATGGAGCTCCTCACCCCGTCAACGTTCAGCCTGATCCACGCGACGGATTTTGCCGACCGCTATGAACGCCAGCTGCTGCCGTTGTTGAAAGCCGGATACATCGTGTTGTGCGACCGGTACGTGTTCACCGCGTTTGCCCGTGACGTGGTGCGCGGGTGTCCGCTGGAATGGGTGCGCGGGATTTACGACTACGCGTGTCTGCCGGACCTGACGTTTTTTTTCAAAGCCGGACTGGAGGTGTCCTTGAACCGCATTTTGGACGGGCGTCCGCAGCTCAAGTATTTCGAGGCGGGAATGGACCTGAAGTTGTCGTCCGATCCGTATGAAAGCTTCCGGATCTTTCAGGGAAGAATTCTGGAACAGTACCTGGCGATGAGCACCGAGTTTAATTTCAATGTGATCGACGCCAATCAATCCATCGAACCGCAGCAGGACATCGTGCGGACGTTGGTTTCAAAGAAAATCAGCCTCTCTAAATTCCGCTTTGTGTTGAAATGAAGAGCTCAAAAATCAGCACGGCCAAGATCCCGCCGCAAACCATCCAGCGGAACATCGTGACCCCGCGCCGCTCGAAACACCGGTTCTACGGACACGGTCTGCCGGGCGTGGATCCGGATCAGTTGAGCGGAAAACTGATCGTGGTGGAGGGGGCCGACGGGTCCGGGCGTTCGACGCAGATTGCGAATTTGATCGAATGGCTGGAGGCCACCGGGCACGCGTCGATCCAGGTCGGTTTGAAACGTTCGAGTCTCGTGAGCGAAGAACTGAACCAGGCGAAAAAGGGCAACATCCTGAGCCATACCACGCTAAGTCTTTTTTATGCGACGGATTTCGTGGACCAGATGGAGAACGTGATTTTGCCGTCGCTGAAGGCGGGGTTCATGGTTCTGGCGGACCGCTATATTTATACGCTGATGGCGCGTGATCTGGTTCGCGGGATGGATGAAAAATGGTTGAAAAACCTCTACGGCATGGCGCTGAAACCGGACGCGGTGTTCTACCTGAACGTGTCGCCGGAAAATCTGGTGCAACGGAATTTTGCCAAGGACTACGAACTTGATTACTGGGAGAGCGGAATGGATCTGGGGCTGTCGCGCGACATGTTCGACAGCTTCCTGAAATATCAGGGCATGGTGGAGGAGAAGTTCCGCAGCCTGCAGAAAACCTACAAATTTACGATCGTGGACGGCAACCGTCCGCCGGAAAAAGTAAACCGCGAACTGCGAAAACACATTCAGTCCGTTGTCGCAGGCGGGTAAAACGTTTTCATCGGATCAATCCCAATTCAATTCGCTCAATTACCATGGCCGGACCTGACAAAAATGACAAATACCTGATCGGCGTCGACTTTGGCGGCACCAAGATTCTGGCTGGTGTATTCACGCCTTCGCTGGAACTGGTCGGGACGCAGAAGATCAGCACCAAGGCCGACCGATCCGTGGGCGACGTGATCGATCGGATTGCGCGCTGCGCAAAGGAGGCGATGGACGAGTGCGACCTGGATTTTAAACAGGCGCTGGCCGTCGGCATCGGCGCACCGGGAGCTGTTGATCCGCAAAGCGGCGTGGTGATCAACGGACCAAATCTCGGCTGGGAGAAGGTGCCGTTAAAGGAAGAGCTTGAAAAACGTCTGGGCGTTCCCGTGTTTCTGGACAACGACTGCAATGTCTGCACTCTGGGCGTTCTGGAGGTGGAACTCGGAGCCAAGCCACAGACCATGGTGGGCATTTTTCTTGGAACCGGAATCGGTGCCGGACTGATTTTTGACGGTAAGTTGTATTCGGGATTCAACCGGACAGCCGGCGAGATCGGGCACATGGTGCTCCGCGCTGACGGCGAGAATGACAAGGAAAACCCGGGGGTGACATTTGAACAACTGGCCAGCCGGACCGCCATTTTCAAACGGATTCAGCTGTCGGTGAAAGCCGGCAAGAAAACGATTTTGACGGAGACGCTCGGTGATGATTTGAAGAATCTCCGCAGCGGAGATCTGCGCAAGGCGATCAAGAAGGGCGACAAGTTGGTCCTGAAAATAGTGGAGGATGCGGCGATGTATGCGGGCATGGCGATCGGCAGCATTATCAACCTGCTCAACCCCGAGGTAATCGTGCTCGGTGGTGGCCTGATCGAGGCGCTCGAAGGCACTATGTTCGGTCTCATTGAAGCGCAGTCGAAGAAATACGCGATGCCGGGGGTCGCCAAAGGGATCAAGATTCTTCCGTCCAAGCTCGGCGACAAGGCGGGCATTTACGGCGCTGCGGTCATCGCAAGCCAGGGCTTGAAATCGAAATAACTTCTTCGACCGATGATTTCCCAGATCAAGGCGGTCATTGATGTCGGGACGAATTCGGTGAAATTGTTGGTCGCGGAGGTGGCCGGGGAGACGGTGGTCCCGCTTTTCGAAACCAGTCGGCAGACCCGGCTGGGTCGCGGGCTCTACCAAACCCACCAGCTTCAGACGAGCGCCATTCTCGACACCGCCGACGCGGTGCGGGGATTCCTCGCCACCGCCGAGAAAATGAACGCGCGTGATGTTCGCGTCGTGGCGACGAGTGCCGCGCGTGATGCAATTAACGTGAATGAAATGGTGTCGGCTGTCCACGAGTTGAGCGGCGCGAATCTTGAGGTCATTTCGGGCGGCGAGGAGGCGGAGCTCGTTTACCGTGGCGTTCGTTCGGGGATTGATGCAGATGGCGACGCCGTGATGATCGTCGATGTAGGCGGAGGAAGTACTGAAATCATCGTCGGCTCCGGCGTGCATCCCACATTTCATCGAAGTTACCAATTGGGAACCGTGCGTTTGATGGAGCGTTGTCGTCATTCTGATCCGCCGACTGAAGCGGAATTCAGCGACGTTCAGGACTGTTTGACAACTGTGATCGACGAAATCATCAGCCCGGATTTGAAACGAGCTGGGGTTCCTTCCGAAGAACTCAAGCTGATCGGGACCGGGGGCACAACGACGCTGCTGGCCCGCATGCACAAACAGATGACGGGATTTGACCGGGACGTGATCGAACGAACTGTGCTCACGAAATCCGACCTGACAGACTGGCGCGTTCGACTTTGGGCGATGACCGCAGCGGAGCGCTCAAACATCGTCGGACTGCCCCTCGAAAAAGCGGACGTGATCATGATGGGGGTCGCCATCTACGAGCGAATTCTGGAAATGGTCTCCTGTCCGGAAATACGTGTCAGTCTGCGCGGGCTGCGTTTTGGTGCGTTGCTGCTTGATCAGGCGGGGTGATTACTAAGTATCGCAGACGACATCCTCTGGGCGAATTCCAAGGCATTCGTCATGGTCCTCCCAAACAATCGACGGGAACTGTTCGAGCAGCGCCGGAAACAGATCCTCCCCCGAATCCATCATCGATAGCCCGGCTTTCTGCGCGGCTTCCTCCAGCGCGTAATCGTAGTTGGGTATTTCCGCCCGTTCCGTTTCGTCGAGATGGGCCACTCGGTGGATCTCTCCGTAGGACGATGCCCAGGTGGTGAGCTTTCGCCGAAGCGCTGCCGGTAATTCGTTCAGAGTTACCGCTGTCTCGTTGCAATGAATGCAGATCAAGCCCGACTCAACGATGTCCCGAGTGGCCAGCGGGAACAAGGGGGACCGGCAGCACGAGGCAACTGAATAAGGAGCCGGAATTTCGACCAACCGCTTCAGCCAGAGCTGTCGCTGATTGGCAATTTGGGCGGCGAGTTTGTAGGCGCCGACCAGTGGGTGAGAATACCGCCACAACTCGCCGTTGAAATGCCCCAGCGTCTGCACCAACCAACGGGCGAGTGAGTAATCGTCGAACCGCTCAAATAGTCGGGCATAATCCTTCCACAACAAGTCAGCGGGATTGTCGAGTTTACTCATCTGCAAAAGTCTCCGACCGGGCCCGCTGGATGTCGAGAACTGAAAGTGAACACGAATACCAATTGCATTGCAAAAAGCCAATGCAATTACATTGCAAATAGACTGAATGCGCATTCAATGCACCCAGTAATATCTTTAACATGTTGTAAATAAGGAGTATAACAAACTGGTATGACGAATGCGTAGACATATGTAATATTGAATCACTTGAAAACAAGTTAAACTTAAGAAGTATGAAAAGAATATTATCTGGAATGGTTTTGGTTACTGCTCTCACGGCCAGCGTAAATGGTGTCGAGTGGCATGAATGGGAATCGAGCATGGGTGGCAACAGCCACTATTACACTGTCGTCGGAGAGAATCCCGGTGACGTTTTAACCTGGTACGATGCCCAGACGGCGGCCACCGGTTTGGGAGGTTATCTTGTGAGCTTCCAATCGCCTGCGGAACTTAATTTCGTCCGGAAAACCTTCGGTAAAACCGAGCTGTACTGGACTGGGTTGACCTCTACGGCGGGTGAGGGCGTATTCAAGTGGGAGGATAATCAACCGGTCAATTTCACCAAGTTCGGTTCCGAGCGACCGAACGCCAACGTTCCGAGCTCCGTGGTGATCAATCAGCAGCAGATTTCCCGGGGCCAGTTGAGGACCGGATTTTTTGGCGCGGTGAATGCGTTCAGCGAGTACCGTGGAATTGTTGAATACGAAGGCGGAGTGCCTCCAACGAACGTCCCGGATGGCGGAAGTCCGCTGGCATTGATTGCGATTTCCGGTGTTGCCGGAATGATCTGCCGGTTCCTGAAGAAATAGTTTTCTGTTACCATAACTCAGTTACCTCTGGGCGGAAGATCGGGTGATCTTCCGCTTTTTCTTTTTCGCCGATTGGGGGTTGCACCGGCTCCAGCAGAACTTCAGCATTCGCCCCGAGAATGAGCCGATCGCTGGACGACAAGCTGGAGACATTACCCGGAATTGGACGAACCCGACTGGACCAGTTCAACCGGGTGAAACTGCATTCACTTGGCGATCTGCTGTTGAACCGTCCACGTCGCTACGAAGATCGCCGCAACGTTTCGCCCATTTCGGCCTGTTTGAAAGACGAGTTCATTCTGCTGAACGGGATGATTCAAGCGCACGGCGTGAAGCGATTTCAGCGCGGGAGAAAATTAGTATACGAATTCGTTCTCGACGATGGTACGGCCCGGCTGCACTGCCGGTTTTGGAACATGCCTTTTTTGGAATCCCAGCTGGCCGTCGGGATGCGAGTCTTTGTGTTTGGCAAAGTGTCAGGTGTAAAGCCGAACACCATCGAACACCCCGAGTTCGAGACCGTCGAGTCCGAGGAGGATGAGCAACTTCACCTGAACCGAATCGTGCCGGTGTACCGGCTGACAGAGGGTCTGCCGCAACGCTGGTTGCGCGGCCTGATGTGGCGAACTCTCGACCATCTGGATATTGAGGAATCGTCGGATCAATCACTGGCTTCGAAACACTTTGGCAGACGACGAATTGATCAGCTTCGCCAACTCCATTTTCCGGACTCCGAGGAAGCGGCGGAACAGTCCCGGAGACGATTTGCGCTGGAGGAATTTGCGGTGCTTCAGCGTGGCTTCGCGCGGCGGCGGAATCAGTTTCGCAAAAAAGCGCAGGGTCACAGGTGCGCCGGCGACAACCGGCTGATCAAGCCGTTCTTGAACGCGCTGTCGTTTCAACTGACCGGTGCGCAGACCAACGTGCTCCGCGAAATCCGCGCGGATTTCGGCCATGCCTATCCGATGCGGCGCCTGCTGCACGGCGACGTCGGTTCCGGGAAAACGGTGGTGGCCGCGTGCGCCGCACTGATGGCGATTGAATCAGAGTTCAGTGTTGCGTTCATGGCTCCGACGGAGATTCTCGCCGAACAACATTTCCGCCGGATGAACGACTGGTTTGGCCCGCTCGGCGTCCGGGTGGAACTGCTTACCGGCAAGACTCGTCCTGCGCCAGGTTCACCTGACAAACCGACGGTGACTGTGGGTACTCACGCGTTGATCCACGACAATTATCAACCCGACAATCTTGGCCTGGTCATCATCGACGAGCAGCACCGGTTCGGCGTAATTCAACGGGAAAAACTGCTGCGCAAAGGATTCTACCCACACTTACTGGTCATGACCGCGACCCCGATTCCGCGCACGCTCGGACTGACTGCTTACGGCGATCTGGACGTATCGGTGATTGATGAAATGCCCAGTGGCCGGGGTCGCATCCGCACGCATTTGCGCACGACGGACGACATCGCCAAAGTCTGGAAATTCGTCGCCAACGAAATGGATTCTGGCCGGCAGGCCTACGTGGTTTATCCGCGCATCGAGGAGGATGCGAACGGCGGCGATTTGAAATCCGTCAAGGAGGAGCATGACCGGTTGACCGGGTTGTTCGCCCCCCGGTCGGTGGGTTTAATCCACGGGCAAATGGATTCCCCAAAAGCCCAGGCCGTCGTGGACAAGTTTCGGAAGGGCGAGATCAAGTTGCTGGTGGCAACAACGGTGATTGAAGTCGGCGTGGACGTGCCGAATGCCACCATCATGGTCATTGAAAATGCCGGACAATTCGGGCTTTCCCAGTTGCATCAGTTGCGCGGCCGGATCGGGCGTGGACCGGCGGACAGCCATTGCATTCTGATTGAAGATTCGCGGAAGGCCGACGGGATTGAGCGACTCAAGGTTTTGCTCGAAACCAACGACGGTTTTCGCATTGCTGAGGAGGACATGCGACTGCGTGGGGTGGGGGACTTTTTGGGGACACGGCAGAGCGGCATGCCCAAGTTGAAATTCGGAGATCTGGTGCGGGACCGCGACCTGGTGGAGCAGGCGCGGGAATTGGTGGAGGCTCATCCCGTTTGAAATCGCTTGGCAAAGCGACTCGCGGGCGTAGTCTCGACCCATGAAATTGTTACCGGTTGCCCTGCTAATTTCGCTGCTTGTGTCGGGTTGCTCCAAAACGGATGAAGCCAGTGATAGTTCGACCCCGCCGACGAACAACTATTCCTCAGGTAACCCGGTGACCGCTCCGGTCGACTACCTCGGTGCCGTTTCAAAGGCCCAGCAGCATTCAATCGGCACCATCGACATCGCCTCCGTGACCAGCGCCATCAATCTTTACTACGCCAGTGAAGGCAGTTTCCCGAAGTCGCTTCAGGAAGCGGTGGAGGCCGGATATCTCGGTAAGATTCCCGATGCACCGTACGGCAAAAAGCTCAAATACGATCCGAAAACCGGGACCGTGACCATCGTTCCCGCGGCTAAATAATCAGCATTTTTTCGGTGACCTGGCTTCAAGTTCCGCAATAAATCGTCGGAACTTTGACAAGCTCCATTTTTTCACTCGCCAAGTTCTTTATCTGAGGGCATACACTCGCTCTTTATTTTCATGAACGAACAGATTGTCATTCTTGATTTTGGTTCGCAATACACGCAGGTCATCGCCCGCCGCATTCGCGAATGCAACGTCTACTCCATTATTCTGCCCTTCGATACCCCTGTCGCAGAAATCAAAAAACTGAAGCCGAGTGGCGTCATTCTCTCGGGTGGACCGTGCAGCGTTTATGACGAGGATGCGCCTCTGCCTGACAAGGCTGTCTTCAAGCTGGGTGTGCCAATTCTCGCGATCTGCTACGGCCTTCAGGTTCTCGCACAATCGATGGGCGGTAAGGTCGAACGCGGTCAGAAACGAGAGTTCGGCAAAGGCACGTTGACCGTTCTCGATCCAACGTGTGATCTGTTCGAAGGCCTGTCCAAGAGGCTGCAAGTTTGGAACTCGCACGGCGACAAACTCACCCGTGCTCCAAGAAATTTCGCTACTGTTGCCGCCACGGAAAATTCTGATTACGCCGTCATCGAGAACCGGAAAAAGAAGTTCTTCGGCATGCAGTTCCACCCGGAAGTTGCTCACACGCCGCAAGGCCGGCAGATCATTTCGAACTTTGTTCATCGCGTCTGCGGCTGTGGCAAAGACTGGACGATGCGCAACTACATCGACCAGGCCGTCGAAGATATTCGCAACGAGGTCGGGACCGATCACGTGATTCTTGGACTGAGCGGCGGCGTGGATTCGAGCGTTGCCGCAGCACTCATTCACAAGGCGATCGGGAGTCAGCTCACGTGCATCTTTGTGAACAACGGACTGCTGCGATCACGGGAAGCGGACGTGGTGCGCGAGGTGTTTGGCCGGCATTTCAAGGTGAAGCTGCGCTACGAAAACTCCGCCGCAGAGTTCCTCACCAAACTGAAGGGGGTCAAGAGTCCGGAACGAAAACGCAAGATCATCGGCAACACGTTCATCAAGGTGTTCGAACGGGCGATGAAAAGTGTCGGGCATGCAAAGTTCCTCGCGCAGGGCACGCTCTATCCCGATGTCATCGAGTCCGTGCCGATTGCTGGAAACCCGGCGGCACTGATCAAGAGTCACCACAACGTGGGTGGGCTTCCGAAGAACATGAAGTTCAAACTCGTCGAGCCATTGAAACGCCTGTTCAAGGACGAGGTTCGTTTGCTCGGACTTGAGCTCGGTTTGCCGCGTGAGATCGTTTTCCGTCAGCCTTTCCCCGGACCAGGCCTTGCCGTTCGCATCCTTGGCGAAGTCACGAAGAAGCGTTGCGATGTTCTTCGCGAAGCCGACGCCATCGTCGTTGAGGAAATGAAACAGAGCGACTGGTATTACAAGGTGTGGCAGAGCTTCGCCGTTCTGTTGCCGGTCAAGAGCGTCGGTGTCATGGGTGACGAACGCACTTATGAAGATACGATCGCCCTACGCATCGTCGAATCGCAGGACGGCATGACCGCCGACTGGGTGAAACTTCCGTACGAACTGCTCGAAAAGATCTCGAACCGCATCATCAACGAAGTCGACGGCGTGAACCGTTGCGTGCTCGATATTACGAGCAAACCACCCGGCACGATCGAGTGGGAATAATCTGATCGGCTCTCGAAATGAAAAATATCCACGAGAAAATACTGTTGGTTTTCTGCCTGAGCCTGATCGCTTCCGCGTTTCCGGCTCAAGCAGAACTGAAGATAGAAAAAATCTTCGGCCCGGAAACACCAACCGGACAATACAAACATCCGACGACGATTACCGAATTAGACAACGGTGATCTGTTGATCGCGTACTACGGTGGCGGCGGTGAATACGAAACCAAGACTGCGGTCTACGGTTCGCGGTTGAAGCAGGGGTCGACCCACTGGACGGCCCCGGTCTCGATCGCCAGCAACCCGATGTATTCGATGGGCAACCCGGTTTTGTGGACGGCACCGGATGACCGTGTCTGGCTCTTTTTCGTCGTTCGACCGGGCGAGACTTGGACGACGTCACGGATTGGCGCGAAAGTTTCCGATGATCGCGGTGAGACCTGGTCGGACACGTTTATGGTGACATTCGACGAGGGAACCATGGTGCGCAGCCGACCCATCCTATTGAGTGACGGTCATTACGTTCTCCCGATCTATCACGAAACCGGCGCGGACACGGAGAAGACGGGCGACGATACGAGTTCGATCTTCCTGCGGTTTGATCCGAAGACGAACAAGTGGACGCCGTCCAACAAGGTGTTTTCACGCATGGGAAATCTGCAGGCTGCCGTGGCGGAAACGAAGCCGGGACACCTGCTCGCACTTGCCCGGCGCGGCGGCGATTACGAACCCGGCGACGACGGCTACGTGGTTCAGATGGAATCGATGGACGGCGGGCGAACCTGGTCGCAAGGTGTGGAAACGGAGTTCCCAAATCCAAACGCGTCCGTCGAATTGATCAAACTGGAGAGCGGTAATTTGTTGTTCGTTTACAACCACAGTATGGACGAACGTTCTCCGTTGCGCGCGGCCCTTTCGGAGGACAATGGCAAGACTTGGCCCCGTCAGTTGGACATCGCGACCGGAGAGGGCTCCTACGCTTATCCCACCGCCATTCAGACCGAAGATGGAATCATCCATGTCACGTTCACCTCAGACGATCGCACGACCATTCGTCACGCGACATTTGAGGAATCGGATTTACGTTGAATCGACGGGATTTCTATTTCGTCACAACCAATTCAGATTTCCCGCGTCTTTAACGCTGACGCTCATTTGAAACTGTTTACGAAATACTCGTCATGACCTTGTTTTCTTCGCACTTTTCCAACCGATTTTTCGTCGCTGCTCTGACTTGCCTCGCATTCGTCACCAGCTTGGTGGCATCCGACAACTGGATGGGTTGGCGCGGTCCAAATCAAAACGGGAGCGTTGCCAGCGAGGAGTTTCCTGCAAAATGGTCCAACGACGATCTCGTGTGGAAAGTGGAATTGCCGGGGAAGGGCGGATCAACTCCGATCGTCCTGAATGGCACAATCTATCTCACGACTCCAATTGATGAACTTGATGGTGTGATGGCATTTGACATGACGGGCAAGGAACTTTGGCGAACGACGCTGGGCAAACTCAGTGCGCCTAAACATCGCAAGCTGGGTTCCAGCTCCAACTCATCTCCGGTCACGGATGGGGATGCCTTGTTCGTGTATTTCCGCAGTGGCCATTTTGCCGCGCTCGAGTTGGATGGGAACGTTCGGTGGGAACAGAATCTCACCGATACTTTTGGTCCGGAGAAACTCTTTTGGGATCAAGGCAGCTCGCCGGTCGTAACCGACAAGTTTGTTGTACTCACGCGGATGCATTCAGGTGATTCCTGGATTGCAGGTTTTGATAAACAAACAGGGAAGATCGCGTGGAAGACGGATCGCAACTACAAGGTGCCATCTGAGAATGACAACGGATACACCACGCCGGTTCTGTTCAAGCACAATGACATGGACGCGCTCCTGGTTTGGGGGACAGATCACTTGACGGCTTACGACGCCGAGCATGGGCGGCTTCTGTGGTCCGCTGGTGGTTTCAATCCTGAGGGCACTGTTAACTGGCCGGCGATTTCGAGTCCAGTCATTCAGGGTGACCTCGCGATCATTCCGGTGGGCCGTGATGATCGGCCAGGTCAATCGAGCATCTCAGCGGTGAAACTTGGCGGCAGCGGGGACGTGACGAAATCACATCGACTTTGGGATCGAGATGGCGTGGGCGTATTTGTGTCGGCACTGGCCGCGTACGACGGAAATATTTATCTACTGCGCAATCGTGGCGGCGTCGTATGCCTTGACGGAAAGAGCGGTGAGACGATTTGGGAGGACGCGTTTCCGAAAGCAAGTGCGAGCTACTACTCGTCACCAGTGATCGCCAACGGGATTCTCTATGCAGCCCGGGAGGACGGCACCGTCTTCGTCGCGCGTGTCGGTAAGAAATTTGAAGTGCTCAGCGAGAATGCAATGGGTGAACACATCATTGCATCGCCGGTCCCTGTGAACGGGCATCTCTTGATTCGTGGAGATGACCATCTGTTCTGTATTGCGACAAAGTAGATCTCTAATCTCAGAAACAGAAATGCATTTTGAACAAATGATCGCCAAGGAAAGGAGTTGGGGCACCTGGGGAGCAGGAATTCACGCACCCTGCCGGTGAACGTGTCAGCAGTTGCAGCTGCTTCTCTTCGCGTTCTTTGCTTCCTTCTGTTCCATTCCCATTTTCATTTTTAGGTTTACTGCAACCACGGTGTGATCGTGGGCAGGATTGCTTTGGCCCAGCGTTGGTAGCCTTCAGGAGAGAGATGGAGGAAATCAGGCATGATTGTTTTGGAAATGGTTCCATCAGATTCTAGAAATACATCGCCAATATCCTGCGCAAAGACGTGTTCGTTGTCGGCCATTGCCGGCAAGTGTTTGTTGACCGCCTCGACTTTCAAGCGCGATCCGCCAGTGGGTAGTTCATCACGCGGAAAAACTTCGAGGACGAGGATCTTGGATATTGGAAAACTCTCACGAAGCAGCTTGATCACAGCTGCGATTCCTTCAACGACGTCGTCTGGGTTGTCATTGTTGAACCAGAAAGTGTTGGTGCCGATCATCAGCACGATGACCTTTGGTGACAGCTTGCCGACAGCGCCGTGCTTCAATCTCCAGAGAATATTCGACGTTGTGTCGCCGCCGATACCGAAGTTGGCCGGATTGAATTCGCCGAAGGCCTCGTTCCACGTCGGTTGCCCCGCCCAACCTTCAGTGATCGAATCTCCTACAAACAGCAAATCGGTCTGCCCCTTTTCCGCAATCTCCACATCGTCTGCGTGGAACCGATACCACTTGGCCAATGACATCCACGAATAGCTCTCCATTCGTGGGACAGAATCTGTGGCATGGGCGCCGTGAGCGGTGGGGACGACAAAAATGAAAACGAGGTACGCGAGCAGAACGGCAGTTTTGGATTTCATGAATTTTGGACTCGTTGAAGACGGTATTCCTACACCGAGCCGTTCGCGAATCAACTCCACTCCATCGCCTATCGACGGACGCCGAAGTGGTACAGCACGTTTCGCATCAAGGTTTGAAACTTTGGATCCACCCACAACGCCCAACCGCTGCCGATGGAACCGGCATTGAAAACACGGCCGCCATCGGGGCGTTCCCAGTAGATCATTTCGCCACCTTGATCTTGGAAGCGAATTTTTCCGCTATCCACGCTTGACTTGCTTCCTCGCTTTCTAGGAGCGTCGCTCTCGATGTTGGCAGAGCCTTATGTTGTGGAATTGGTTTCCTTTGCCTTTTTCTCCCTCGCACTTTGTTTTCACTACTGCCTTATGTGGCTTCGTTTCTTCTCCTCAATGAACCGGTTGACAGCCGACAGAAGCGGCTCAATGGGTCAACGGCAACAATGCGGCGCGTTTTTGAATCAATGACCTCAGGAGGCGAATAATTACGCTACGGAGGAGGCGGTCATTGTTAGGTATGGTTTGTTTTTGGTGCGCCGGTTTTTTGTTTTCTTCCCGGTGCCGGTTTCGCTGGGCAAGTTTCTTGACGCGTCGGTGTTCAAGGATCGTTGGCCGCAGGCCGTCATGGGCTTGTTGCGGGGTGACGTAGTCGATGCCGGAATGATAGTGCTCGTTGTTGTACCACGT
>JBDNGP010000248.1:0-4955 GCA_041689265.1 Verrucomicrobiota bacterium | reverse complement strand
CGCTCCGAACCCGCTCCAAGAGCAACTCAACCACGAATCAAAACACCCAAAACCAAAAAGGCTACGGTGTCCAGGTTGTGAGGCAATGGAAGCCCAATCCATGAAACCCTTCGGTGTCCTTCAGTTATGAGGCAACAGGGCCCGTGTGTCGCGGCCGACCGGGCGATCGGAAGGCGGGTCGATTGAGGGCATTTGGACGTTTACGCTCGGTAATCATGGGTGGAGTTGTGGCGGTTCTCTGCCGGCTCCCGAGCCCGGTCCCGTCATTCGCGCTGATCGCGGGGAACAATTGTAATACAGATGGCGGATGTCGTTCCGGTAACAACGAGACACAGGCGAGGTCTTCGATGCCCGGTGTATTTGAAGGCTTCCTGAATGCGTTATGCGAAGATTGAGGAGTCGCAAAATAGGGGTTGAATTTTTCCCGAAAAATGGCTTGTTAGGCGGGGCGTCGACGGCATAATCGCCGACCTCAAAACGGAGTGCCAGTGTAGCTCAGTGGTAGAGCAGAGGACTCATAAGCCTTTGGTCGGCGGTTCAAGTCCGCCCTCTGGCACCATTTTTCTTCTCCGTTGTTTTAGTCTCCGAAAATTCCGAACGCTCTCCTCTTTGACCAAAACCTCTCCTGAAAAATAGTTCGACTTTTCGCGACGTCGGGCTGGCTTCCAAGAAGACGCAATCCTGATCGTAACGAGATGGTGTGAGCCACGCCACATTCCACAACGGGGCCGCAGAAACGACGAAGACCAACTGAGTTGTCAAAACAAGAACCCGTCAACCATGCCACGCTACATCGCATTTCTCCGTGGAATCAATCTGGGCAGACGACGGTTGCACATGCACCGGCTCAAGGAGCTGTTCGAGGAACTTGGATTCGCCGATGTGGAAACGTTTATTGCGAGCGGCAATGTCATATTCTCGAGCAAAGCTAGGAACCCCCGGCGCCTTGAATCACAGATTGCTGCGCATCTCGACGAGGTGCTCGGGTACGACGTTGATACCTTCGTGCGCACCGCGCAAGAGGTGTCCGCGATTGGGAATGCGAAAATATTTCCGGAAGACGGTCAGGAGGGGATTACGGTCCACGTCGGATTTTTTCAGCAGGCGCTTTCGCCGGATGTAGCGCGGAAGCTCGCAGCGGTGCGCACGGATGTGGACGCGTTTCATGTCGCGAACCGCGAGTATTACTGGTTGTGCCGCGTACGAACGTCTGACTCGAAGATGTGGACGCGGCCCGAAATCAAAGCCCTTCGTCTCCCAACGTCAACGATGCGCAACCTGACCAGCATCCGAAAACTGATCGCGAAACACATCGGGTGAATCGTTGGTGCAGATTCGTTCTGTTCCCTGACGGTGAAGCGCCGGATCAATCCTTTGCTTCGATCCGCTGCCAGTTCCGGTTGTTTACCGTGGGGTCGGTGTTTGGTTCGTAAAGGGGGTCGTTGTTCACGATGTCACGGCCGTTGCCGTCGGTGTAAACGTTGATGTAAAAGCTCGGCAGTTTGACGGTCTCGCCGGACGGCGTCGTGTATGGCGTTTGCTCGTGAATGGAGTTGATCGTCTTTTCCTGCATACGATCCTGGGACGCATTGCGGCTCTTCCATCCGCTCATCAGGATGTCCGAGGTTTCGTTCAACGTGTCCATCCGTTTCTGGTGCGCTGCGCCGAGGCATTCATCCGGTCCATGTTGCCCTTGTGTTGGATCTGTGCGAGTTGCGCCCGGTATTTGTTCGTCTCGGCCTGCCACGCGGGATTGATCCTAACCGACCCCAGGATCGCGATCATCTCCGGATCGTTGAGATGGTCTGTGCCCACCGGACCGCGTAGGGAAAACATCGCAGGAATCGCCCAGATTCCCGAAGTGACCTGTCCCTGCCAGGCCGACCCCAGGTAGTTCCACATGATCAACACGCGCTCTTCGTACGAGCGACCATCCCGATTCATAGGTCAGCAGCACCTTGGTGCCTTGCGTGTCGTAACTGGACATCAGTCCGGTCTGGGCACCCATGCGGTTATTGTCCGCGATCATCTGGAACAACTGCTGGTTCTGCTGGCGGAGCAACTGTGTGACTTCAGGTACTTCCTCTTCGGAGACCAGTTTCAAATTGGTGATCTCCGGATCGGGTCTGATTTGCGCCATCTCCATCAACCAGCTGCCCGGCGATTGCGGCACCGGCATGTAGAGGTTTCCCTTCATTGTCGGCTGCAAGATCTGACCCGGCTGTGCGTTGTCGAAATCAAACGTGAGGCTCGGGGAAAAGTGAACTTGCCGACCGTCGGGTGCGGTGAATTTGAGATCAGCGACGACCGGGATGCTGTAGACGCTCGGCGGCATCCGCTTCATTTCACCTTCAGCGGTCCAGCCCTCTGGAACAAGAAATGTCGATGCCACAATGTTGTTCATTCCCGGGTCTGTCAGCTTGTGCTCCTTGAAGATCGTCGCGCCAGTCGATGATTTTCTTTTCTCCGTCTGCTTTTTTGCGTCCTCAGTTCCACTCGAATCATCCGGCGTTTTCTTTTTATCGACCGAACTCTCCGGCTTCTTCGCGGCTCCGCCAACGCGTCGCCAGGTCGAGGTTTTACCGTCGCTGACGACCGTCAGTGTTTCGCCGGACAGCTGATAACGGAGTCGTTCCGCATCTTCCGCAGGCCCCTGATTCCTTCCAAAAAAACTTCCCAACTATCCGGCCATCTCACCTTCACCGGCCATCGGCCGGGTCCAACATCAAACTTCCCGGTCCTTCTCAACGTTTGTTGGCCCCTTCATTCCTCTCCCTCAAAAACGAAAAACGCATAATAGAAAAGCCCGTCCTTCATCGGCCGGGGTGGTTCTGCTCCGCAGATCCCGCCAGATGGCTTCGCAATGTGTGAACGGGTCGCGCAGGCGGCCTCTTGTTCCCCTTTCCCGGTTTGCGATGTCGTGGCCGCAACTTTTACAGCACGGCCGAAGTTCGGCTTCCAGTCTGGAAACACTTTGATGCCGCTTCCCGCAAACCCCTCGTCCATTCGGGGGAAGTATCAAGATGCGCCCGGCTGGCAGATCCGCACTTGTCTGGACCGTTGTTCCACGGCAGGCTCTGACGATCCATGAAACATCGTCTTCCAACCGCCCTGTCGGTTCTGATTGGTTGCCTCTCCTTTGCTGTGTCGACATCCGCTGCCGATTCGCAGGAAGCATTTTCTGTTTGGCCGGGCACACCACCGGGAGTCACCTCCGCGAAAGGAGAGATGAGAATTCTTGAAGGTCGCCCCCGGCCGTTCTACCAGCTGGAAGATGTGTCCGAACCGATCATCACGGTCTTCGCGCCCCCGCCCGAATTGCGGAATGGCACGGCGATTCTGGTTTGTCCCGGCGGCGGACTCCAACGACTGGCGTACGAGCACGAGGGTCTCGAGGTTTCCGAATGGCTGAAAGCTCAAGGCATCACGGCGTTTCTGCTTCGCTACCGCGTACCGGCACCGATCAAGACGGCGGTGATGGATGCCCAGCGGGCGATGAGTTTGATTCGTTCACGGGCAGACGAGTGGGGAGTCGACCCGTACAGCATCGGCACCATCGGGTTTTCAGCCGGTGGCGAAATCGGCGCGTGGCTGGTGACGCACTTTGACGAACTTCAATACGACGCGATCGATGCTGTCGACACCGTTTCAAATCGACCTGACTTTGCTGCGCTGATTTATCCCGGCGGACTGCTTCAATGGCGCTCCGATGAATTGAAGGAAGAACTGGGCAACCGGATCAACGACACGCTCCCGCCGATGTTTATCGTCCACGCATTTGACGACAGCAGCCAGAACAGCCTGGCCATGGCGCAGGCGTTGAAGAAGGCCCGCGTGCCGACTGAGTTGCATATGTATCACGAAGGCGGCCACGGTTTCGGAGCACGCAATACCGGTCTGCCGTTGGGCACGTGGAAGGCCCGGTTCACGGACTGGCTGTCCGCTCTTGGTTTTCTGGATCCGAGTTTCACCAGGGCTTACGCGCGGGAGTTTTTGGCGGTCCTTAATTCTGCGGATGATCTTCCGAGGTTCACTGAAATGAATTCGAACGCGAGCCTGTCGGACGCCTACGCGACTCAAAAGCGTGTCGTGAACGGTATCATGCAGGACGACGCGTTCGGTGGATTCAAAGGAGCCGGCGCCTCGGCGGCCGCACAGACTGCTCTGGGGATTGATGTTCCGTTGACCGGAGTCCTGCTCCAGTCCGGTCACCTGAGCGCGAAGAATCAACCGGTGATCGATCTGGCATCTGCACCGGGAACCGTCGTGGAGACGGAGTTGGGATTCATTGTCGATGTCGATATTTCCTATGAAGTTCTGAACGATCAACAGGCGCGGGATTCGGTCAAGTGGGTGGTTCCTGTGATTGAGTTGCCGATCAACTATTCCTCCCGAATGGGCGGCAGTAGCGCCGCCGACATGGTCGCGTCGAACATCGGGTCGGCGCGGTTCATCGTTGGTGAACGGAGCCAACCGGGCGAGGTCGATGCGAATGCTGTTGCGATCGTATTGAAGCGCGATGGAGACGTGCTGCATGAAACCACCGGCGCTTCCGCGAACGGCGGTCAATGGCACAATCTGCGTTTCATCATGAATCAGATCACCGGGCAGGGTTACACCATTCGTGCCGGCACGATGATCATCTCGGGTGCGTTGGGAAAAGTCCAACCGGGTAAACCAGGAAAACACACCGCAGATTTTGGCGAACTCGGATCGATTGAGTTCGAACTGAGGTGACAAGGAGTTTCGGCGCGATCGTTTTCAATTCACAACCTGCGCCGAGGTCATGTTGCATGACGGGCTTTGCGACGATCTGGAGCAACTCTGTAATTAGTTTAATTTTTTGAGTTGGAAAGTTGGGTCTGCAATCATTCTGTTTAACAGGCAGACCCGCTTTCTCATGACGGCAACTGCGGCCACGTGGTGGGGTTTGCCCTTTCCGATCAGGCGGTCAT
>JBDNGP010000247.1:0-65091 GCA_041689265.1 Verrucomicrobiota bacterium | reverse complement strand
TGCTCCAGGCACGCCTGAAAAAGGCCGGAGCCGCCTGGCTGCCCGACCACGCAGACCAGATGGCCCACCTCCGCGTCCTCAGGGCCAATGGCCATTGGCCCTCTCTCTGGAACTAATCATCACCCGCTTTCAATCACACCCGGAATCCATCCATCCCGCAATTTTCACTTCCCCGACTGGCTGACGCCACTTACTCTCCCGGCCTTTTATGAGCTCGAACACGTTGAAAATCGCCGCCCTCGCTGGTGACGGCATCGGCCCCGAAGTCATGCGCGAAGCCCTCAAGGTCCTGCGCGCGGTGGAGAAAAAGTTTTCTCTCGATCTGAAAATCACCGAAGCGCCCGTCGGCTGGGCGGGCATCGATGCCGCCGGCAAGGCGCTGCCCGACGTCACGCTGGCGATCTGTAAAGACTCCGACGCGATCCTCTTCGGCTCGATCGGATTGCCTGACCGCGATCCGACGATTCCCAAGGAAGAACGTCCGGAGCGCGCCGCGCTGCTGCGATTGCGCAAGGAGTTCGGGTTGTTCGCAAACTTGCGTCCGGTCGTGTTGCCCAAGGAGCTCTCCCACGCGTGTCCGTTGAAGGAAGACCGGCAGGGCGATGGGCTCGATCTGCTCGTGGTTCGCGAACTCACCGGCGGCATGTATTTCGGGCAACCGAAGGTCACGGAGGAACTGGTGGATGGCCAGCAACGCGCGATCGACACGATGGTCTATACCACATCCGAAATCGAACGCATTGCCCATGTCGGATTCAAGGCCGCGCAATTGCGTCGCAAAAAACTCACCAGCATCGACAAGGCGAACGTTCTTGAGAACGGCGTGCTCTGGCGCGAGGTTGTGACCCGCATCAGCAAGAAATATCCGGACGTGGCGCTCGAACACATGTTCGTCGACAACGCCGCGATGCAATTGATGCTCAAGCCGACCCAGTTCGACGTCATGCTCTGCGAGAATCTTTTTGGTGACATCCTTTCCGACGAAGCCGCCGCTCTCGCCGGTTCACTTGGAATGCTTCCGAGCGCAAGTCTCGGAAACACGAGTGGCGAACTCACGTTTGGTCTTTACGAACCCGCTGGTGGAACCGCTCCGGACATCGCCGGTAAAAATCTCGCCAACCCAATCGCTCAAATCCTGTCCTCGGCCATGATGCTTCGCTACAGCTTCGGCTTGAAAGATGCCGCTGCTGCGATCGACAGCGGCGTGAAGAAAGCGATCGCCGACGGATTGCGCACGGGGGATATATACAATCCGAAAGACACGACCGCGCGCAAAGTCGGAACCAGCGACATGGGAGACGCCGTTGCGGCAGCGATTTGATTCGGAGTCGTGCAGTCGGGTCGGCGGAGGGTCGCTTATCGGTCCGTGGTCTGGCCGGTCCACTTCGGTTTTAGTTCGATGATCCGGCCCGGCAACCAGCCCAGCCCGTTCTTGAGATCGGTCGGGCGCGTGTATTCGGCGATGTAAATGCCGCCACGGTAAACATGCACGTCGATCGGGCGGCCCAGCGGCGCCAGCAGCGTATCGGTATGCACCGAGTATTCACCGTCGGCGTTCTTCGTCAGCCGCGCGAGCAACACGTCGAATCCGACATCCTGATTAAGCGCCAGCAGATTTCCAAAACGTGTGATGACAAAACAGTTTTGAAAACCCGGCGGCCAGTTCTCGTCGAGCCAGGCCATGCCCGCCGGTGATGAATGCGCGTCAAACGTGAACAACGGCGCCGCGGCGGAACCGCCCGCCGCCAGACCGTAATTGGCGAGTGGTGGTCGGACGACAATGCCCGCCGGAAGGTCGGGCGTGTGCGGATACGGTTTCCTGGTCCAGTTGGAGAACTGATACGGAAATCCGTAGTGACCGCCGCGAACCACGTGATCCATTTCCTCCGGCGCGTGCGTATCCGGCCCGTTGCTGACGCTGAACAACTCGCCTGTCCCATCCCAGTCGAATCCATAGACGTTCCTCAGGCCGCGGGCGTACACCTCCATGGTGGGTGGGGTTGTCCTGGGATCAATCCGCCAGATTCCGGCAGTGATGGGAGTCTCCCCCTCGGTCGAGTAGCCCGGGATATTTCCCTTTTCGCCGCCGTCGGTGCGCGAGCCGCTGGCCACGTAGACGTATCCATCGGGACCGAACGCGATGTCGCTGATCCCGTGATTGTAGGGGCCGACGCCGAAGGGGTAGTTGGTGCGATACCAGACCGACAATTGCAGCGGCAGTTCATCGATGGGTTTGACCGATCGAAAGACGGACGTCTCGTTCATCACCTGCGGGCCGGTGGTGTTCTGCTGATTGGCGGTCACGTAGAGATGCTGGTCGGGACCGACCGTCATCCCGCGCGTGCTTGGCGAGCCGAGTGACAGATCGGCGTAGCTGGTGCCGACAATCAGCGTAGTCGTTTTTGCCGTCGCCACGTCGACGCTCAGAACATCACCATCCTGCGTCAGTGCCAACAGTGGTCCGGACCGGTTGTCACTTGCGAGCCGGACCGGATATCCGTTCAGCCGAGCGACCTCGCGCACGATGAATCCGTCGGGCGCTTTCGGAAGTGGAGGATAGTTGCTGGCGAGGACCAGTTCGTCATATGTCCGGAACCGGGTGGTCGCGCGGACCGGCGCAATGGTGTCGGCCGTTACGGGACCGCCCACGTTTCCCCAGCTGTTCCGCACGAAAGTCAGGACATCGGCAACTCCCTGATCATCCAGCACAATGGCCGGCATGGCGTTATCGTAATTCACGCCGTTGACCGTGATCGGCCCGGTTAATCCCTCGCAGAGCGCCCGAATCGCGCGCGGGGTGTCGGCCATCAGAAAATCGGAACCCGCCAGCGGCGGGTAGGTGCTGGGCTGCCCCTGGCCGGCGCCCATGTGGCAGATGAGGCAGTGCCTCACGTAGAGCAGCCGGCCTCGTTGAAATTCAGGGGACTTGGTGATCTCGGCCGACGAATCGGCCGCGACCGCACTCGAAATCGCCATCCAGCAAACCAGCAAGCGAAACAACGTGTTGGACATGGGCGCGGACTATAGAGATTTCCGGAAACAAGAAAATCCCTTTTCACGACAGCTGTTCATGACTATTTTCGGCCTGCCCACCGTCAATCGCAGGAACAAACCTGCCTGGAACAACGGGCCAACGCTTTTTTGCCAATCATGAGAACCAAAACCTTATTCATCGCCTCTGGCCTCCTCGCTTCGCTGACCCTTTCTGCGGAGGTTGATTTTACCAGGGATATCGCTCCCATCCTGGAGAGCCGGTGCATCGAGTGCCACGGACCGGAGAAACAGAAGGGAAAACTGCGGCTCGATTCGTCGGCGGGCATTTTCAAGAACGACAACGTCGTCGTGGTCGGGGACGCGGCGGAGAGCGAGATCTATGTCCGGATCACCCTGCCCGAAGGTGACGATGACATCATGCCGTCCAAGGGCGATCCGCTGAGCGAGAAGGAGCAGAACCTCATCCGTGACTGGATCAACGGCGGCGCCAAGTGGCCGGAAAGCCTGGTAATTGGCCCGAAGGAGACGGTTTCCGACAAGATGGTGATCGACTGGCCGAAAGTATACGAGGCACTCGAAGCCGAAATCGCCGCCATCGTGGCCCTCAATGAAATGGGCATCTCTGTGCGGCCCATCGCCCAGAATTCTCCGTGGCTCACCGCCAACCTGCGGGTTTATAGCGGCGAGCTGACGGACGAACTGCTGAACAACCTTGGGCGGGTGACCGGCCTCGTGGATCTGAATCTCGCAAACACCAAAATCACCGACGCGCAACTCGCGAAAATTGCATCGCTGAACAATCTCATGACCCTGCATCTGGAGAACACCGCCGTCACGGACGCGGGACTCGCGCAGCTGGCCAAAATGGAATACCTGCACTACCTGAATCTTTATGGAACCGCCGTGACGGACGACGGACTGAATTCGCTGAGCGGATTGAAACGCCTGCGAAAGCTTTATCTCTGGCAGACGAAGGTGACCCCAGAAGGCGTCAGTAAACTGACTCAGGCGATTCCTGAAATCATCGTCAATACCGGCGAAGCGCTCGTGGTCGCGCAGGTCGAACCCGAGGCGGAGAAAAAAGACGAACCGAAGTCTGGCGAAGAGAAGAAGGACTGAACGGACGCCCACCTGTTTGCCGCTGAAGGTTTTCCTTCGGCGGCTTTTTTGTTTTTGCATTCAAGGCGGCTACTCCTTCCGCCGTTGCCGTGACGCGAACACATACATTGAGTTCAGCTCTGTCACCCGGTAGCCTCGATTTGTGCCGCCGTCTGATCACAACGAATTCCACTGGCTTGCCGATGGGCGGCAGGCGTTCAAGCGGGCCATGTCGGCCATTGATCAGGCCGGCCGTCGGGTAGACATGGAGATGTACATCTTCGCTGCCGACGCTTCGGGCCGCGCCTTTCTGGAGCACCTGGTCGAGGCCGCCAAACGGGGGGTGACGGTCCGTGTGCTGGTCGACTCCTTTGGTTCGATCACGTTGTCCGACTCTTTCTGGCAGCCGCTGCGCGAGGCCGGCGGGGAAGTTCGCTGGTTCAACCCCATCCGACTCGGGCGCTTCGCGTTGCGCAATCACCGGAAACTGCTCGTGTGCGACGACGCGGTCGGCTTCGTCGGCGGTTTCAACGTTTCAGACGACTACGCGGGAGACGGCGTAACCCATGGTTGGCGCGACCTGGGCCTGGAGATTCGCGGAACTGCGGTCGCTATGTTGAGCGGGTCGTTTGCCGCCAGCTGGAGCAACGCGGAATTGCGGCAGCCACGGATACCGCAGTTCCGGAGGTCGCGATCACGGGCGGCGATTCATGACTCCCGATGCGATCTGCTCCTGAGCGGGCCGGGACGTAATTCAAACTTCATCCAACGCCAGCTGCTGAACGATCTCCGGGTCGCGCGGGAAGTGGATGTCATGGTCGCCTACTTTCTCCCGACGCGGCGGCTGCGCCGTGCCCTGGTGAGGGTCGCCCGGCGGGGCGGGCGGGTAAGGATGATTTTTGCCGGCAAGTCCGATGTGCCCATGGCGCAGGACGCTGGGAACAGTCTGTACGGACGGCTGCTGAGGGCAGGTATCGGCATCTGGGAATATCAACCGCAGATCCTGCACGCGAAGATCATCGTCATCGACGACAACGTCTACGTCGGGTCCTCCAACCTCGATACGCGGAGTCTCCAGATCAATTACGAACTGATGTTGCGCGTGAAGGACACGAAGCTGGCGGGCGAGGCGCGGCAGATCATCACCGATGACCTGCGGCACTCGCTGCCCGTTTCGCGTGACAGCTGGCGAGCGCGTCAGACCATCTGGTCGCGCCTACGTCAACAGTGGGCTCATTTCCTCTTCACCCGGGTCGACATGTATTTCGCCCGCCGACAGATGAAACTGCTCCGTTGAAAAATACGGAAACAATCCGGCGCATGAACAACCAACCCCGGGTAAATCGCTGCGTCGTCGGCCGGGCGGGTCACCTTACGGCTTGCCTAATGGTTCGCAGACTTGCATTTTGTTCTCATGCATTCCCACGAACTCCTGCGCGATGTGTTCAAAGATTCGAGCCCGAAACAGATCGCCGCCGAACTGGGTGTTTCGCTTTCCATGGTTTACAAGTGGGCCGAATCCATGGAGAGCGAGGGCAGCGGCGCGACGAATCCGTTGGACCGGATTCACGCGATGATCCGGGTGACGCAGGACCGGCGGATCGTTCAGTGGATCTCTGAGCGTGCCGGCGGATTCTTCATTCAAAACCCGAAGGAGACCCATCCTCATCCCGAGTTTCTCATCCCGGCGACCAATTCAATCGTGCAGGAATTCGCCGACCTGTTGTCCGTGATCGCTGTTGCGGCGGCGGACAATCACATCAGCAAGGGCGAGTCTGAAACGATCCGCAAACGTTGGGAGGACTTGAAGTCAGTCACCGAATGTTTTGTGCGCTGCTGCGAGGAAGGAAACTTTTCCAAACTGAAGGAACAGTCCTCCAAGATCATGGAAGCTGAGAACAAGGGCTGAGCCGCGTCAGGACTTCACAATTCTGCGCGGAGCGGAATAGACGTTCATCTGCGTCTCGCGAAGAAATCCGACCAACGTCTGCCCGCCGGATATCGAGAGGTCAACCGCGAGACTGCTCGGTGCAGAGATCGCACACAGCACCGGCAATCTGGCCATCAAACATTTCTGAACGATCTCAAACGAGGCCCGGCCGCTCACGAGCATCACGCGCCGGTCGAACGGCAGTTTTCCGTTGAGCAATCCCCAGCCGATCACCTTGTCCACCGCGTTGTGCCGACCGATGTCTTCACGTGCGACGACAAGTCTTCCGCGCAAATCAAACAACGCGGCCGCGTGAAGCCCGCCAGTTGATGAAAACGCCGATTGGGACTTGAGCAGTTTCTCTGGCAACGACTGGATCAGAGCCGACGTGAACCGGACCGTTGATTTGATCTTCGCGATTTTTCTCCGCACCGCGTCGATGCTCTCACGTCCGCACAATCCACAGCTGGAGGTCGAGGCGAATGACCGCTTCAGTTGATCCCAATTTACCGGCTGATCCTCGGTCAGCGAAATGTTGACAATGTTTCCCTGTTCGTTTCGCGGATGAACATCGATGCGCGTGATCGCCTTTTTCATGCGGACGATGTTTTCGCTAAACAGGAATCCGGCCACCAGTTCCTCGTCGTGTCCCGGCGTCCGCATGGTGACACTCACTGGCTGGTTATTGATGCGGATCTCCAGCGGTTCCTCGACCGCCAGCTGATCGTCCACCGATTGTTGGATTCCTCCGCGCCAGCGCTGTATGCGGCGGATCTGGATCGATTCGCGTTTCATTTACGGAACATCCAGGACAACAGCGTCAGCACGACGCTGATGAAGATGCAGGTGACGATGGGAAAATGAAAATTGTAGCTCCCTCCCTTGACGTTGATGTCGCCGGGCAACTGCGCGAACCAGCCCCGCCCGACGCCCGACCAGAGCACGAGTCCGATGGCAGCGATCACGAGTCCGACGATGAACATATATCTGCCGAGATCATTCATCGTGATTCCTCACACCGCCTCGGAAACCGGCGTGGCCAGCTGGCGCGGGAGTTCGTCAATCAGACCGTTCCAGGCCAGCGATTCACCGGCCAGTCCGTGCCGCCAGACCGCGTACCGGGTGGTGAGCAACGCGTCGTTCTGCAAATCGGGTTGAGCAAGCAAACCGGCCAGATATCCCGCCAGCACATCGCCGCTCCCGCCCTGTGCCAGCATCGGTGAACCGGTTTCGTTGAAGAACAAACAGCCAGTCGCCGAACCAACGAGGGTCTGGTGCCCTTTCAAAATGACGAGCGCGCCGCCGAGTTTTTTTGAAAGTTTGCGGACGGCATCGGGGCGGTTTTTCTGCACGCCACCGGTTGTCTGTTTAAAGAGCCGCGCGGCCTCACCGGGATGCGGAGTTACGACTCGAATGCCGGGATTCTTCGCAATTTTCTCCGGCAACCAGTCCAGACCGCTTGCATCGGCGATGACCGGAAACTTCGCGCTGCGCCAGATCGACTGCATCTGTTTCCACAGCGAGGAGGGAACCTTTTCGTCAGCCAGTCCGGGACCGAACAGCACGGCAGTCGTGTTCTCGGGCAGTCGCCATTTGGAATCCCACGGGCGCACCATTGTCGACCGAAGCTGTGACGCGACGGGTCCGTACGTCTTCTTGGTGGTAACAACGGTGATCAACCCTGGGTGGGCGCTTTGTGCTCCTTGGGCTGCCAACACGGCGGCTCCATGATAACCCGGGCTCCCGGCGAAAATAACCAGATGTCCGTAGCTTCCTTTGTGCGATGCGGCCTGTCGCGTCGGAACAACATGCTGAAAATCCTGCGGCAACGACCACTGCAATTTGCTCGCGGCGGTGCAGGTCGCGAGACCAATTTCTGGGGCGACCTCAAGGCGTCCCACAAACTGCCACGCGGTGTTCTGCAACAACCCGACTTTGGGCGCGCCCAGGGTCAACGTCGTGTTGGCGTGGATCGCCGCCCCTTCGGGAAGGCCTGTTTCGCAGTTCAGTCCGGACGGGGAATCGACGGACAGCACGAACGAGGTTGCTGCTGAATTAATCGTCTCGATCACGCGCTGCCATGATTGATTGAGCGGCCGGTTCAATCCAATTCCGAACAGCGCGTCGATGACCAGGCCGGGTTGTTGGGCAAGTGACTTTTTCAGGTCGGGGAGTTGCTTGGCGGGATCGTTGATCTCCAGCAGTTCTACCTCGAAATCGCCGAGATGGGGGCACGCCTGGCGCGCGTCGTTTCCGTTGTTCCCTTTTCCCGCAATGATGAGGATACGGGTTTCCTCGGGAAACAGTTCTTTGACGCGCCGGGCGATCACGCTTCCCACCCGGGCGATGACGGCCTGCTCGGTCTGGCCGGTCCGCCAGGTGGTCGATTCCCAGTCGCGTATCTGATTTACAGTGAGAATAGGACAGGACATAGGGCAGGGGTTATACCGTGTGCCGGGCGACTTGTCATTCCCGGCGAAAAGAAAAGGCGCCGGTCAGGAAGTCTGATCGGCGCCGGGGTAGTTCAACGCGTTGCACTCACCACGGGGTGAAAATCTTGAATGTTGAATCCGGGAGAAAAGGAGGCGCTTAGCCCTTTTGCTCGGCTGTGGCCGCCACGGCGACCCGCTGAATCTTGTCAAACGCCTGTTTCTGATAGGCGATCTCCACGGCCCGGAAGAGGTTGCCAAACCGGCGGGCGCGGTTCAGGTAGTGACTGTTCACCCGGGTCAGGGAGTATTGCGCGGCGGAGAAATGGCCGGGCTTGTTCCAGAGAAGGTAGAGTTCGGTCGGAGTCGGCTCGCGGTGCATCCGTTCGCGGAATTTCGCCAGACGATCAATGAGGATTCGTTCCGCGACCTCCCACGCCACGACCGGGTCATGGTAATCGGCCGACTTGGAATAGCGTTTCCAGACGTCGGGCATGATCTGGTAGCGGCAGACTTCGCCGCTATCCCCCCTTTTGAAATCGGGCTGCCCCCGTTGAAATGTTTCAGCCCCGGACTCGAACAAGCCCAATGCAAAGGGAAGTGTTTCTGCGGATGCGGTGGTTGCGGTGGTTGCGGTGGTTGCGGTGGTTGCGGCCGTGGTGGCCAGGAACAACGCTAGTAGCGACGTTATAGTTTTCATACTTCGATTCCTTCTTCGCCAACGCCCACCAGACGTTGAGAAGCCGCGCACAGTATTCGCGTCTTAATATGAGTCAAGGGGCTATTTTTTTAGCGCCCTCCGGGCAAAAAGTGGCAGGCGTTCAACCTTTTGGACTCCAGATGGTTACCGGTCGAAAACCCATAACGAATATTTTGCATTTCTTTTGAAATACCGAGCATAATGCCGTTTTCAACCCGGCTGCGCCCAAGATTTGGAAGTTTCCGCCCCATTCCAAGACGGCTCTGTCGGGACACAAAAAATGCCGACACCCGATGGTGTCGGCAAAAGAACCGGCATGCAGATCGGCGTCAGTCTTCCACAAATTTGACTGAGCGCTGCGCCGTCGCCCGCTTGCGTTGGTTCTCATCGAGAATCTTTTTGCGCAGCCGGAGACTCTTCGGAGTGGCTTCGACGTATTCGTCCGAACCGATGTACTCCAGAGCGCGTTCGAGCGAGAGTTTCATGGGTGCGTCGAGGATGATGCCTTTTCCGTCACCGGATGAACGCATGTTTGTCAGCTTCTTGGCCTTGGTTGGGTTGACCGGGAGGTCCTGTTCACGGGAATTTTCGCCAACGACCATGCCCTTGTACACCCGTTCACCGGGAACGATCATCAGCTTGCCGCGTTCTTGAATGGTATCCAGTGCGTACGACGTGGCGTTGCCGTCTTCCATGCTGACAAGCGATCCGTTCTTGCGGGAACTGATCTCGCCGCGGTCCGCTCCGTACTCGTGGAACAAATGGCTCATCACGCCCATGCCCTTGGTCATGTTCACCAGGTCGGTTTCAAATCCGATCAGGCCGCGCATCGGAATAATTGCTTCGATCGTCACGCCGTCGCCGTGATGGTTCATGTTCACGATCTCACCTTTTCGATTCGCCAGATTCTCCATGATGGGTCCCATGTTGACCTGAGGTATTTCAACGTACAACCGTTCGATCGGCTCCAGCAATTTACCATCCTCTCCGCGCCGGTACAACACCTCGGGCCGGCTCACGAGCACTTCGTACCCTTCGCGGCGCATCTGTTCCACAAGAATGGCGATCTGCATTTCACCGCGACCGGCGACTTCGAACACCTTGGGATCGGACGTTTGTTTGATCTTGAGCGAAACGTTGGCGCGGGTTTCCTTGACCAGCCGTTCCCAAATATGGCGGGCGGTGACGAGCTTGCCCTCCTGACCGACGAGCGGACCGTCATTGACAGCGAACTCCATCTGAATGGTCGGCGGATCGATCGGCTGGAACGGCAATGCCAGACGATCTTCAGAATCACAGAGCGTCTCACCGATGAACACGCTTTCAAATCCCGCCAACCCGACGACGTCACCCGCGTGAGCCTCTTCGATTTGGATCCGTTTCAGTCCTTCGAAATGGAACACCGCAGTGATTTTGCCCTTGGTTTTAGAGCCGTCGCCGTGGATGCACACCGCAGCATCGCCGACGTGGACAACACCGGTTTCGACCTTCCCAAAGGCGATTCGACCGAGGTATTCCGAATAATCCAGATTGGCCGCCAACAAGCGAAAACCGTCGCCGGCGTGAGCACGAGGGGGCGGAATCTTGGCGGTGATCAATTCGTACAGCGGCTCCATCGTCGTGCTCTCGTGTTCCAGCTCCATTTTGGCGTAACCCGCCTTCGCGCTGGTGTAAACGAACGGGAAATCCAGCTGTTCGTCCGTTGCGTGCAACGACATGAACAGCTCAAAGACTAGGTCCAGAACTTTCTTCGGATCTGCGTTTTCGCGGTCGATCTTGTTGATCACCACGATCGGCTTTGCCCCAGATTCGAGGGCCTTCTTCAGCACAAACCGCGTCTGCGCCTGCGGGCCCTCGGCGGCGTCCACCACCAGTAACACGCCGTCAATCATGTTCATGATCCGCTCAACTTCGCCGCCGAAATCTGCGTGTCCCGGCGTATCCACGATGTTGATGTGAAAGTCTTTATACTTAAATGCGGCGTTTTTTGCGCGGATCGTAATACCTTTTTCACGCTCCAGATCCATGGAATCCATGATCCGTTCTTCGGACGATTCATGCTGGTTGGCGCGGAAGGTTCCAGATTGTTTGAGCAGACAGTCCACGAGCGTTGTCTTGCCGTGGTCAACGTGGGCGATGATCGCGATATTACGGATATGTTGCATGATGTGCCGGGTTCACCGGGCGGCGTAGTCTGCATTTGGCGACCTAAACGTCAAGCCTCCTCCAAACCCACGAAAATATGAAATTTGCCTTTTTTATTTCCCCTCCCTCCCTTTAATTCCCGCCGTGACCGTTGAGACCTTCCAGAACGAGATTGATGCCGCGCTGTCAGCATTTGATAAATATATCATCTGCATCGACAAGACCCCCGAGGATTGCGAGAGCTCGCTGCGCTCCCTCATGCAAAAAGCCATCAAGGCCTACAACAACCGCGGCGAAGGCATGCGCCACGGCATCGCGCTGGACAACCAGATCACCATCATTCTCAGTCAGACGGACAACGAAGTGCCACTCTGCGGCATCTATTTCAACTTGCACTCGCCCTACAAAAAGGCTCCCGCAAAGAAGGCCAAAAAGAAAATCGCCTGAGCTGCGACCGGTCAATTCCACCACGAACCTTCGCGAACGGGAAACAATGAAGACAACGGTCTCGTCCCTCTGAGCAAATTGGAAATGAGATCGCCTGGATGGTGGGCCGGGCTGTTCGCCGAAAAGGCATCACTCTTCCGGCCTGTCGGGCGCGTCTTTTTTCTTGTCGGTCGGTTTGTCCCAGATTGCCTCGTCGCCCGCTTGGGCTTCACCGGAAATAATGTCGCCCGCCACGATGTTCTGACGGGCCGGGCCGGTCAGCCGGAGAACGCCCGTCACGTCATTTCCACGGTAAACGTTCATCTCGGACCCGAGCCGCGGAACCGTTCCCAACCCGAAATCCACGATTGCGTACTGCGCCTGTTGATTGACCGACTTGATCCGGCCTCGCACCCGGGTGTCCGGCTTCATGGTCGCGGCGGCGGTCGGTGCGGGCACCGGCACGGTTGCGTGGTTCGGACTGGTGCAACCGGCCAGCACGACCATCAGGACAAAGGTGCAGTATCGGTATTTCATTGGAACCGGATCAGTTAAAGTTCCCGGCACTTCAGGGTCAACTTTCAAAACAGTCTTTGCTCGGCCGCCGTTTCCTTCTATGAGTGGCGCGAAATGAAGCCGCTCGAATATCCGGACCGTCATCACCTCAACGCCGCCACCGGCTGGCTGGAGCTGGGCGACGTTTCAGAAACGCGCGAGGAGCTGGCTAAAATTTCCACTGCCCAGCTGGAAAACCCGGAAGTGCTCGCCATCCGCTGGCATCTGCACTCGGCAGAAAAAGACTGGGACGCGGCGCTTCAGGTCTCGCGGCGGCATCTTCTCGTCGAACCTGATTCCGCTGTCGCCTGGATTAATCAATCATTCGCGCTTCACGAATTGCGGCGTACTGATGAAGCGTTCAGGGAACTTCGCCAGGTGGTCGACCGGTTCTCCGATGTCGGCACCATCCCCTACAATCTTGCCTGTTACACCTGCCGGCTCGGACGGAAGGATGAGGCCCGCAGCTGGCTCAAACATGCCCGCAAAATCATGGGCAAAAAAGCACTGATCGCGATGGCCGCAGACGATCCCGATCTGGAAGCGCTGCAGAATGAACTGAACGATCTGTGATCCTCTGCAGCCCGCAGCGGATTCGCGTCATTGTCTGACGCCGGACTTAGTCGTCCAGGTCTTCGCTGGGCGGTTCAGGCAGCCAGAAGGAAACAATGAATCCGCCGAGATACACCAGAAATCCAACGATGGCCGCCGTGTAAGCGAGCTTCAGCGTCGGGCTGTCGCCGGGCATCCAGGACTGCACCGCCAGCGTCGTCGTGATCCATGCAAAGGAGGTTCCGAGCAAACGTCCGCCAATGTTTGCCGCAAAACTTTCTCCCGTTCCACGCAGGTGCAGCGGATAAACGCGCGGCAGATAATTTCCCCAGAAACTGAACTGGCCGACGGTCAACATGCCGGCAAAAAACATGCCTATGTAAGTCCAGCTCAGACTGCTCGTGGCTGCGACAGCGAAGACGAGCGGAATCACAATCAGTCCCGGCCCCTGAAACAGCCGGATCAGTTTTTGCCGGCTGGCAACCCTCACGATCAGGATCGCCAGCAGGAACCGCCCGACGAGTCCGCCGACCTCCTGGACCTTGGTCACGGACGCGGCGATCTCTTGTTCCTTCAACCGCTGGGCGATCGTGTTCGCTTTGGCGGCGGCCGGTCCGACTTTGCCTTCCGCCGCTTTTTCTCCCGCGATTCGCGCCTGCTCCTGCACTTCTGGCAGGCCGGGAACGATGCGTTGAATATGTTGGATTGCGCCGAACGCCGCGCCGAATGCGAGGGCGAACATGATCGTTGAAATAATCGTCACCTTGCGGAGTTGCGGCGAGATGAACAGGTCCGCGATTCGCGCCCGCTTCAACGTGCCTTCGGCTTTTTTCTTCGCCCAGATCGGGGACTCCGGGAGGAACGGTCGGATGATGATCAACGGAATCGCTGGTATCAGACCGGAGACCAACGTGTAGCGCCACGGTGCGTGTCCGTCGGCGATCGTGCCACCGAAGATGTTCAGAAATTCAGGCAGCGCGAGCGCCGGAAAACTGCCCGCGTAACTGATTGCCAGCCCGTTGGCCACTGCGACCAAAAGTCCGCCGATGGAAGAAAAGGCCTGCGTGTAGCCCAGTACTTTTTCGCGTTGCACCGGGTCCGGAAACAATTCCGCGAGCCACGCCACCGCCGCTACAAATTCAACACAGACACCCACAAACACCAGACAGCGGAAGAAGAGCAGCATCCAGACGGTCGTGGAAAAGCCCGCGCAAAAAGCGCCGACCGCGTAAAGCAGGATGCTGAACGTCAGCACGCGGCGACGCCCCATCCGATCCGTCAACCAGCCGCCCAGCAGTCCGAAAATACCGCCGCAGATCGCCGGTATGAAGAACAGCCGGCCCACCCACATCGCAAACTCGGGCGACCCCGGCACCGCGCCGATCAACTCCATCAAAGCCGGTCGGGCGATCAACGGGAGCATCAGCAACTCGTAAATATCAAAGGCGAAACCGATGACGGCAATCGTGCAGACTAGCCACTGAGTGGTGGTGAACCGGAGGCCACCGGCGGAAGAGGCGTTCATATGGCGCGGAAGTATGTTGGACCGCAACGCCAAGGCAAGCCAATTAATACGTGCGCGTACTATGTGGGCGTGTCTTGTTACCGCTCCAGAATTGGCGGGGTATGAGGGAAGGTTCCGGCAAAGTGGTTCCAGCATCCTGCTGGAAAAGTTGCGGCCACGATATCGCCGACGGGGAGTGGGGGCAAGATGCCCCCGCCACTTTGCTCACGGCCGCCGCCGGACCGACGTTCGCAAAAGATTCCACTTCACGAAACTTGATCGGCGTCCCCATGCTCGCCCCGGTGAATTTGATGAATCCGGCCACCAGCAAAAATCGCATCTGCGTCGTTTACAATCCGATGGCCCGCGGTGGTCGCGCGCAACGCATGCGCACGAAGCTCGAGGCTCTGGGCGCGGACTGCACCTTTCTGCCGACCGACGCGCCGGGGGCGGCGATCACGCTCACGAGGGAGGCGATTGAGAAGGGGTTCGAAACGATCGTTGCGTCCGGCGGGGACGGCACGTTGAACGAAGTCGTCAACGGGATCGCGAACGCTTCCGACGGCCTGAATCGCGCCCGCGTCGGATTGATCCCGCTGGGAACCGTCAACGTGTTTGCGAAGGAGCTTTGTTATCCTGTCAATCTTGAACGCGCCTGGCGGACGGTCTTGCGCGGAACCGAAAAACAAATTGATCTCGGGTGTGCTGAGTTTCAGGAAGGCGGCGAGCCGCGAAAACGTTACTTCGTGCAACTCGGCGGAGCGGGGCTCGATGCGCGTGCGATACAACTCGTTGAGTGGAGGGAAAAACAGCGGGTCGGTCAGCTGGCGTACATCTTTGCCGGGCTCCGTGCGTTGCGCGAACCACAGCCGGCGATCACCTGCGAAACCGAACACCGGGAGTACGTCGGCAAGCTGGTGCTGCTCGGGAGCGGTCGTTTTTACGGCGGGATGGTCCCTGTTTTTCCGCTGGCGAATCTGACCGATGGAAAGCTTCACGCGTGCGTATTTGAGAAGTTGAATCCGTGGGTGTTCGTTCGCTATGCGATGGGGTTTATCTCCGGAAACGTGAAGCCGCCCTCCAGCGTCCGCTATCTGCAATCGAAGGAATTCAAACTGTACAGCAAGTCCAACGTGCCGTTCGAACTGGAAGGCGATCTAATCGGACGGCTTCCGGTGACGTTCCGGGTCTGCGATCGACGCATCCGTGTCGTCGTTCCGTAAGTGGCCGTAATCTTTCTATTCGAGGAAGTGGCGAGCTGACTCGGGACGGTTGCTGCGGTCTCGCATGATCACAGACCGCAGAGATTCCAATTCCTTGTTTAACTGATCAGCCGTCTCTGGATCGATGAGTTCGATCGCATAAATGGCGAAAAACAGTCCCTGTAATTGATCCGAGGCCCCGTTGGTAGCCGCGTGGACAATGCTTGGGATCGCATCCAGCGCATTGGTTCCCAAACTGCGGAGCCCCGACGCCGCACTAAAGGACAGCGACACCCATGGATCGCCAATCCAATTTGTATAGACCGGAATGACCCTGGCTGGTCGAGCGCCAATGCTCGTCAGAGCCACGATGGATGCGTTGGCCATCTCGGGTGACCCATTGAAGGCGCTTGCGATCAGGGCGTCGACGGCATTGCTGGCGGATGAGCCGATCGCAGCCAGACAATATGCCGCCTCGGCGCGAATCTCCTCGGAGGGGTTGTTGGTAAAAATATTGATCAACCGTTCGACAGCGATGGACGCACGATCGCCCAATACTCTGAAACCCTGCGTTGCCTGATTTGGATCGGATGTCGGGAAGGAGTAGCTTGTCCAGTTTTGCTGGCGGAGCAGGTGATTAGCTTTCTTCACCCACCAGGCGTCTTCTTTCTCAAGCAGCTTCAACAAATCGGGCACGGCGTCAGCGCCGACGGCGGCGATGGCCTGACTCGCCTCCGAATCGGGGTCATTGGGGTGATACACCGCCAGATCACGCGTCCATTCTGCCACTGTGCGCCCCTGAAATCTCGTCGGCCGGTTGGACCAGATGAACGTTGCGGATGCGACGATGATAACAGCGGCCATCCCGAGGAATATTTTCTTCCGGTGGTTCATGATCGTCGGTCCATTCCGCGCAGCCGATCTGGTTCGCTGGCAATCATCATTCTTCTTTAGCTCACTGGCATTGGGAACGAAGGCTAGACAGAAATTCGGTCCTGACGAGTTGATTCAAGCGGCTGCCAGAATTATGAAGGAAATTCTATAAAAGATTGTCTTGTCTAATTTTCTTATGAATGGCTATTTCACGGCTGTTGCTTATGAATTTAGGGAAGCCACAAGCCAGAACGAGTTGCCGTGTCTGGATCAGAATTGGAATTATGACCGTTGTCATGGGGGATCTGGCAGCTGCGGCTCAGGAGGCGGCAGCGGAGTCCGGGGAGGACTGGTGGCACGGCGAATTCGCGGCAGGCGACTGGGGCGGCGTCCGTGAGCACGGGGGGGCGGTCTTCGTCGATTTTACCGCTGATAATTTTTGGAACACCACCGGCGGGCAGCAGACCGGGCACGCGTTTTTCTCATTGCTGGAGTTCGGTGTGGAACTGGATATGGAGAAGACGACCGGCTGGTGGCGGGGAGGTTCATTCAAGGCCAGCGGCAATTTCACGGAATACACGCGCGGACTAACCCCGGATCTTGTCGGCGACCTGAACGGAGTTTCCAACATTGAAGCGCCGTCCGGTGTGCGGCTCTATGAACTCTGGCTGGCGCAAACTTTTTTTGAAAACCAACTCACGCTTCAACTCGGCAACATGGTCGCCGACGCGGACTTTGTGTACAACGAAACCGCCGGGACGTTGATCAATGCGGGCTTCGGTTGGTCGCAGTTCATCGCTGCGAATACCGGCTCCACCGTGCCCGCGTATCCGTTCGCGGCACTCGGCGCGCGGGTTGCGTGGGGGCCGACGGAGCAGATTCAGTTTCAATCGGCGATCTACGATGGCAACTCGCTCGACAACGCGACGGATAACAACTCGGACGGGTTGAATTTCAATCTGGATTCCGGCTGGTTTTTCATCGGAGAGATCGATTGGAACTTGAATCAGGGAACGTCCGATTCAGGACTGCCGGGAACGTATCAGATCGGCGGGTTCTATCATTCGGAGAATGCCGATGATCTGTACGGCGATGCTGGTGGCAATCCCTGGATCGTGACCGGTGAAGATCCGGTTGCCCACCGGGGAGTGTACGGCCTCTACATCGGTGGCGACCAGCAGGTGTATTGCGAGCTGGGTGACGACGGCGAAGGGCAGGGGATGAACGTGTTTCTCCGGGTGGCCGGTCTCCCGAAAAACCGGAGCGCGGTCGATCTCGTGGTGGACGCCGGCATCGCCTACACCGGGCTGCTTCCCGGTCGCGACACCGATGTCACTTCGTTCGGCGTGATCTATGACAGGGTGAGCTCGGAGGTCGCGCGCACTGAGGAGGCGGACCGCGACATCAACGGCGCGCAGATCGGTTCACTGTCGGACTACGAGATGGTTCTGGAATTCACCTATCAGGCGTGGATCAACCGGTGGTGCTACGTTCAACCGGATCTTCAATACATCCTTCATCCGGGCGGATCAGCCACCGTGGACAATGCCTTCGTCGTGGGAATACGCGTGGGCTTGTCGTTTTAGAACTTTTATCCACCGGATCCACCCGACTCATTGAAAATTGACCGCGTCTGCCGGTTCGATGACGTCGACGTTTTCCTTCATTGCGAGCATCGTCCTGGATGCGATCACGCGGTCGATGTCGAGCAGCACCACAAGTTGTTTCCTCACCTTGGCCATGCTCTGAATGAATTCGGTTCTGAGGCCGCCGCCGAACTCCGGGGCGGGTTCGAGATCGGTCTGCTTCAGGTTGATCACCTCGTCGACCGCATCGACGGTCAACCCCATGAGGAGCTGGTCGTTTTCCAGATGAACCTCGGTGATGATGATGCAGTTCAGCGAATCAGTGGCGGTAGGTTCGGTTTGAAATTTGATCCGCAGATCCACCACCGGAACCACCGTTCCGCGGAGGTTCAGACAACCCACCACATAGTGCGGCATTTGCGGGACGTGCGTCAGCTCCTCGAGCTTGCGGATGATCTCGCGCACGCGTTGGACCGGCAGGCCGTAGTGATCGTTTCCGATGGCGAAGGTCAGGTAGCGGCCGGCTTCGGCCGTGCGCGTGCCACCTGAAAGTTGTTTTCCCTCTTTGGATTCACTCGTGAGAACTGCGTTCATGGGAGACGTCGTTTGAAATACTCGCCGGGTTTCAGGCGGCCAGTGACTTGTCAAAATTTCGCAGGCTGACCAATGCCGCTGCGTCGATGATCAGTCCGACGCGGCCATCACCGAGGATCGCGCCTCCGGCGATCGCGGGTGCTTTCTTGAACGTCCCGCCCAAGCTCTTAATCACGACTTCCTGGTTGCCGACCAGCTGGTCGATCATCAGGCAGCGTGACTCACCGTTGTTCTCAATCACCACGAGCAACGCTTCCGTCGGATCGGTGGTGTCGGGTTTGATATCAAAAAATTCATACAGACGAAGCAGCGGGCTCAGCCGTCCGCGCACGTTCACCAGCTCACCTTTTTCGTGGACGGTGGAGAGCATTTCCTTCGTCGGACGGAACGATTCGCGAACGCACAATGTCGGCAAAATGAACCGCTGGTTTCCGACGGTTACGATCAGGCCGCCGATGATCGCCAGCGTGAGCGGTAGATAAATCGTGAACGTCGAGCCGTGGCCCTGGACCGACGCGATGTCGATCTTGCCGCGCAGTTTCTCGATGTTCCGGCGGACCACGTCCATGCCCACGCCGCGTCCGGAGATGTCGGTGATGACTTCGGCAGTGGAAAACCCGGGGGCAAAAATCAGGTTGTAAATCTCCTTGTCGGAGAGCTGGTCCTTTTCAGAAATGATCCCTCGCTCGATGCCCTTCTGGAGAATGCGGTCCTTGTTCAGGCCGCGACCGTCGTCCTTGATCTGGATGACGATGTTGCCGCCCTCGTGAAACGCGCTGAGTTTTACCGAGCCCTTCGCGGACTTGCCAGCCTCCGTGCGGATGTCCGGCGTCTCGATGCCGTGATCCACGCTGTTCCGGATCATGTGGATCAACGGGGCCCCGATCTCCTCGATGATCGTCCGGTCCAGCTCGGTGTCCTCGCCTTCCATCGCCAGCTCAACCTGCTTGCCCTGCTTCGACGACACGTCGCGAACGAGACGGGTCATCTTCTGGAACGTCGCGCGGATCGGCACCATGCGGAGTGACATCGCGTTGCGCTGAAGTTCCTTGGTGATACGACCGAGCTGCGCGAGATTGCGCGTGAGCCGAGGGCTTTCCAAGGTGGCGATGCTTTCGTCCTGACAAACCTGCGACTGCGCGATTACCATTTCACCGACGAGATCCACGAGTGCATCCAGCTTCAACGTGTCAACCTTCACTACGCTGCCGCCGGTCGGCGAACCCCCAGCACCGGCCGGTGCCTTCGCTGGATTCGGCTTGGCCGGGGTGCTCTTCACAGGAGCAGGTGCCGCCGTCGGTGAAGGAGCCGGAACGGCCGCTGTTTTCGGGGCGGCGGCGGCCGGTTTCTTGTCGCCCGAGATGAAGGACCGCACGGCGACGAGCTGCGCCTGCGTGGAAACAACGATTTTTTCGCCGGCATCTTTGCCGCCGAGTTGCGCCAGGATCTCGTCGATGAATCGTTTGAAAGTATCTCCACCGGCGAGGATCAGATTGATGACCTCGGTGTCGACCGCCAGCTTGTGGGTCCGCGCCAGGTCGAGCACCGTTTCCAGCTCGTGCGCAAGGTCCTTGATTGGTGTCAGATTCAACAGACCGGCACCTCCCTTGAACGTATGGAATGCGCGGAAAATGGTGGCCAGCGTGTCCGCGTTGGTCGGATCCGTTTCGAGCACGAGCACGCCCTGTTCGATGTTCAGCAGATGCTCGTTGGACTCGTTGCAGAACTCGATCAGAAGCTCGCCGTCATTTTCGATGTCCAGCACCAGTTCTTCGACTGCGTCAACCGTTTCAGCCGCCGGTCCGCCGGGACCCTTCCCGAACGCTTTGATCGGTCGGTCGTTCAGCGCATCGAGCACCGCGTCGTTCATCCAGTTCGCCCAGACGGTCAGCTCGGCGATGGAGGCTTCGTCGAACTTGGCGGTCGTCATGAAGACGCGTTCGATGCACGCGTTTGCCGCCTTCAACGGCTCCAAAAACTCCGGCGGCAGCTTGTCGTCCTCTCCCTCGATTTGCCCCAGCAAACTGTTCACCGGCAGCAGTCCGCCGTCGCCCCCCGGTTCGGACAGGGCCAGTTCCAGAGCAATTTTCCCGACCAGATCATTGATCCGGTTCAGCGCGTCGAGGTCTCGATTGAACATGGCAAAAAGGGTCCACCACAGCGGAGGAACTCCCGTCGTATATCGGCCTGGAATCTGGATTCCTTAAAAACTAACTGACATACGATGAACCGTCTTTCGACGGTGCCGACGAGAGGACAGAAGTCGGCGAAGAAAACGAGGTTTGCTTACCTGATGCCGTTTGGGAAGATCCGCAGGTGGAGGATATCGGCAAGGTGGAACTGTGCGGACGAGAACAAGCCGTCGCCAATTTCAGCATTCGAAGACGAAGGTGTCGCCCGCCGCTGTTGTGTCCACAGTGGCGTCCGTCATGGGGGCGGGATTGAATGCGACCAACAGTTTTCGATCATGGGAAGCTCGCAACAGAAAATCGACACCGCTGGTTTCGTTCTGGGTGAGAACAAAATCGCCCGGTTTGGCTCTGCTCAACGCTTCAATGATGTCGCCTTCGTCAAGCCGCTGATTTGCCGCCCCGTGAATGATAATTGAATTCTCGCCGCGCCGGTTCACCTGGATCACCGCGTGACCGGTCGGCCCGTCCCAGGTGGAAACCAGTGAAACATCGGCTCCGCTGTCCGCGAGACGTTGTCGGGCCCATCCGCCGTCGGTCCCCACTTTACCGACGTGAACGACGCGTGTGCCAGCGTGTGCCAGCGCGATGGACTGGTTGCTTCCCTTGCCACCGCACAATCGTCGGTAGTCGCGACAGGCGACCGTCTGACCCGGCGCTGCGAATTCGTCGACGGTGTACGCGTGATCGACGACGACCGGATACCAAACCGCGTATTTCGGCTTTCACGCTGTGTCGACGCGGCTATTCTGCCCGTATGCAAAGCAAGGCGACGTCCGTCAAACAATACCTGGCTGAACTCCCGCCAGACCGGCGCGCGGCCATCGAAGCCGTTCGGCAGGAGATCCTCCGGAGCATCGACGAGGACGTGGAAGAGGGGATGCAGTAAGGGATGATCGGCTACTACATTCCGCATCGAGTTTATCCGCCGGGATATCATTGTGATCCGAAGCAACCGCTGCCGTACGTGTGTCTCGCGGCGCAGAAGAATCACATGGCCGTTTACATGAGCAGCTTCTACAGCTCGGCGAAGGAGGAAAAATGGTTCCGCGACGCGTGGGCCAAGAGCGGCAAGAAACTCGACATGGGCAAGTGCGTCATCCGCTTCAAGAAACTAGGGAATCTTGCGCTCGACGTGATCAGTGAGGCGGATCCGCCGCGTGCCGTCCAGGTGGTTCATCGAGTATTACGAAACTGTTCTCAAGGATTTGCAGAAACGGAAGGCGACCGACGGCACCGCGAGGCCGAATGCGTCGAAGAAGAAGGTATCTCCTCGAGTGGTGAAGAAGCGGCCGCCGAAATCGTAGGCGGAAACGGTCTTCAATCGCAGAACGCTTCAAACGGTCTGCGAATTCAGCGCGGCAAACCCGGTGCCCCTTGGCTTGGCGTGGCTGACTGCGAGTCCGGAGGCCTCGCGCTCCGGGCGGAGCAGTGTTGTGGTGTTCGATCCGCGTGTTTCGCCAACTCCGTCGCGACTCCCCCTTGCCAACGGGCCGTTCACCCCCTATTTTCCGCGCCTTATGGAAAACGTCGTGATCATCGGAACCGGCTGCGCGGGCCTGACCGCAGCCATTTACACCGCCCGTGCGAACCTGAATCCTGTCGTCCTCACCGGCATCATGCCCGGCGGACTGCTCACCACCACGAGCATTGTTGAGAATTTCCCCGGGTTTCCGGACGGTGTCGATGGCTACGAACTGATGACCAAACTTCAGCAGCAGGCCGAACGCTTCGGTGCCAAGGTGAAGTTCGCCACCGTCGAAGCCGCCGACCTCAAGAGCAGCCCGATCAAGCTCACCGTCGATGGTGAACCGCTGGAAACCAAGACGCTGATCATCGCGACCGGTGCCGGTCACCGGCATCTCGGAATCGAAAGCGAGAAGCTGCTCGACAAAAAGGGCGTCACCTACTGCGCGACCTGCGACGGAGCGTTGCCGATGTTCCGCGACAAACCGCTTGTCGTGGTCGGTGGCGGTGATTCCGCGTGTGAAGAGGCGACCTACCTCACCCGGTTTGCCTCGGTGGTTTATCTGATTCATCGCCGCGACACCTTGCGCGCTTCCAAGATCATGGCGGACCGCACGTTGGCGCATCCAAAGATCAAACCGGTCTGGGATTCCGTCGTGGAAGAAGTGCTCGACGTGAAGCAGGACAAGGTCACCGGTGTGCGGGTGAAGAACTTGAAAACCGGCGAAGAAAAAGTGATCGACTGCGCCGGACTCTTCGTGGCGATCGGTCACGTGCCGAACACGCAACTGTTCAAGGGCCAGCTCGACATGGACGAAAACGGCTACATCAAGCGGACGAATGGAAGCGAAACCAACGCGACCGGTGTTTACGTCGCTGGTGATTGCTCGGATCACGTCTATCGCCAGGCCGTCACCGCCGCCGGCATGGGCTGCGCTGCGGCGATCGATGCGGAGAGGTATCTGGCGAGCTTGGATTCGTAGGACAGCCTGCAGCACAAGCGTCGGAGCCCGTTCTTCCGCGTGGTACGCGATGGGCTTTGCGAGCAGAAGCTTGCAAGGGAGGACGGGCATCCGGCCTGTCACGGGTGCCGCGAGGATTGCGCCGGTTGCGACGAGGCCTGGATTCTCATTTTCATCCGCGTCCGGTTTTCGTGGCCGCAACGAGATAGGCTGGAAGCGCTGCTACGAGGGGCGCGGACGGCTCGTCCGCAGTGTGTGATGAGATGACGCGAATGCCACTCTTCTGTTCCGCCGTTTCAAAATGGAAAAAGCCGGTTGCGGTTTCGGCCATATTTCAATACCTTGCGCCGCTTCCAGCCGTTGCCACATGTCCACGGACCAACAGACCGATCTCCTACCCGGGCTATTCGCGCCTCCCCGGCTGCCGTGGGAATCCATCCTCGATTCGTTGCCCGAATCCGTGGTCTGTCTCGAGGACGGGGCCAAACTGATCTACGTCAACCGGGCGACTGAGACGCTGTTTTCGCTGAGCCGGCCGGAGGTGGTGGGGCATCCGATTCGATTTTGCGACGAGCTGGCGCAGTTGTTCGCCGAGGCGACCCGCACGGGGTCCGGCGCGGAAACCGTTGTGACCGCGTTCCAGCGAAGGGTTGAGGCGCGGCTGGACTCCGGTGATCTCAAGCCGTTGGACGTCGAGATTACCGAATCCACGCACCACGGTCACCGCATCCAGACGGCGGTTATCCGCGATTTGACGGCTTTGAAACGCATGGAGGACGCGCTGGTGCAGTCGCGAAAATCGCAGGCGATCGGAGCGTTGGCGGGCGGTATTTCCCACGATTTCAACAACATCCTCACGGCTTTGCTTTCGCAGCTGGATCTGGCGCTGGACGCCCGGGATCTCCAGAAGGAAGTGCGTGAATGCATTCTTCACGCGCAGACCAGCGGGCGGCGGGCGGCCGAGTTGATCAGCCGCCTCCAGACGTTCAGCCGTCAGACGGAGACAAAGACCACGATCATTGATCTGGCGCAGGTGATTGAACAGGTGGTGTTGATCCTCCGGCAGACGATTGACCGACGGGTGGAGATTAAAAATGACCCGCTCAAGGCCGGAGAATGGCTGCTCAAGGGAGATGCCAGCCAGTTCATCCAGGCGGTTCTCAATCTCTGCTTGAACGCCCGGGATGCCATGCCCGACGGCGGGAAACTGACGGTGAAATCAAAACGGTGCCGGCATTCGAGAAAGGGCATTTCGTCCGACAAGTTCATTCAATTTACGATTCAGGACAGTGGTGAAGGCATTCCGGAGGAAGTAGTCAAGCGGATGTTTGAACCGTATTACACCACCCGGACCATCGGTCGCGGCACGGGTCTGGGCCTTTCGATTGCGCAAAATATCGTCCAGGACATGGGCGGCTGGATCGAAGTGGAATCAGAGATGGGGAAGGGGAGCCAGTTCCACATCCTGTTGCCGGAGGCGCCGGTCGAGTCGGTGGGGCTGACGAGTGGACTGCATGAATTTGTCAGCACGGAAACCCGCGCTCTGGAAGGGAAGGAATCCATCCTCATCGCAGACGACGAGGAGATGGTGCGGCTGGTGATCCGGGCGGTGCTGTCGTATCGCGGTTACAAGATCGCGGAAGCGAACGACGGCGAACACATGCTGGAGGTGGTCCGCGAGGCGAACGGGAAATTTGATCTCGTGCTGCTTGATGTGGACATGCCCCGGCTCAACGGCTGGGACGCGCTGGTTCAGCTCGTCAGTGAATTCCCGGATTCGCGCGTGATTCTGTTGAGCGGCGGATCGGTGGAGTCGGATGAAGAAAAGGCGCGCAAACTCGGGGCGGCGGGATTCCTCTGCAAACCGTTCAAGAATGAGGTGTTGATTCAGCTGGTGCGGAAGACGTTGGACGCGAGGGTGTGACGGGAACTGACTGCGAGGAGAGGGGAGTAGTCAGTGAAACAACAATCAGTTTCCTGAGTTCCTGTTTTCCTTATTCTCTTCTTTGTTGAGCCGGTTATCCGATCGAGCCGGTGAGGGTTCCGCCGTAGGCACCGCGGACTTGGCGGAGATTTCGCTGGCTCTTGTCCAGCTGGTCACGTTCGTTTTCCAACTGGGTCCGTTCGTCGCCGAGCAAGTGGTTGTTGCGGATCTCCAGATGGATCAGGTGTTCGAGTACGGGGCGAAATTGTTGCCGAATCTCTTCGGCGGAATAGAAGGCGGCGTTCAATTCCTCGGTGGCGGAGACGATCTTGGTCTGGAGCACCGCCTTGGTGTTCTGACAATGACGGACGCGCTGCCATGCGGATGTCCGGATGGCCTCGCCTTCCGCTTCGGACATCAGACGCCATTCCTCGTAAAGTGAGGCGAGACGGTTGCGCGAGTTCATGACTTTGTTTTCAAGCCACCGCCAACTGCGGGAGGCCGGTGCTGCCGCTGCCGTTTCCGGTGAGCATCTCGGACCAGGCGTCTCTCAGGACGCCGATGTGTTTGAGTGATTCCTGAATTCCTTCGGGACTTTTCTGGCGGTTGCTCTCGTCCAGCCGGCGGTCGATGTAGTTGTAGAGCCCGCGCAGTTTGTCGGAGAGCTCGCCTCCCTGTTTCATGTCCAGACTGCCGTTCAATTCGTCCACAATGGCCTGCGCCCGCCGGATGTTGTTGTGGATGGTCAGGTTGAACTCGCCGGGATCCTCAAGTTGAAATCCGTCCAGCGCCTGTCGCAGAAATCGCGCCGCGCCATCGTAAAGCATCAGCACCAGCTGACCCGGGGTGGCGGTTTGGGTGGCTACCTTCTGGTAGGACTGCCAGGGCTTGGGCGAATACGTCATTGGGATCGTCGTGCGGCGGTCAGTTCTCGTCTTGGATCTTCCTCGCCAGCAGGTCGGAGATTTTTTTGATCGCGACCTCCGGCGGGTAGTTTACGTCGGCGATAAGTTGCCGGGCGCGGGCCACGACATCGGGACGTACATCGGGTGTTAGAGACAGGGACCGGTTCAACGCCGTCGAACTGTCGAACGACGCGTTGTCGGTGGCGCTTTTTGGCGGGGTCGCCGGGCGCCGGACGAACCCGGTCTGTCCTACCGGATCATTGTGGTGACTCGGATTGACTTGCATATATTTTGTTACTTCCTGGCAGGCTTTTGTTAAACCTTCCCACCCAGTCCAAATGACTATCGGAGGGCTGGACAAAAACTTTAATTAATTCTTTGCGCGTCCCTGCAACGTGCCCAGCGAGGCGGCCAGCGTGTACTGGCCGAACCGGGACGGCGACAACAGGATCGTCTCCGAGCTGGCGCCCTTGAAGCCTTCGCTCAGGTTTTCCTGGGAGAATTTCACCGCGCTGTTGGCGACCGCCTGGTTGCCGGAATCGAAAACCAGATCCGAGGCCCACCAGACGTGCGGCGTGTGGGAATCAATCAGGTGGAGCTTCCAGCCCATCACGACCGGCTTGTAGGGTTTGAATACGGTGAGTTCGGAGAACATCACCGCCTCGCACCCGAGCTGGTCGTTCAATAGTTCAAAAAAATTTGGCGGCAGCTTTTCGTCAACGGACCAGCTCGGACGCCCGGTCAGCGACTTCATCTGCTGCGGCGTGACACGGACAATCTCAAACATTTCAGTCTGTGCGACCGCGTCCCCGACGAAGCCGTCGATCTGCCGGAGCGACTCCGGTGTCATGTCGTCTGAGAGGGAGGTGCTCACCGGCAGCACCGCCACGCGGCGGATGGTGTCCGGCAGCCAGGCGGAATCCTGTCGGAAATTCTGCGGTGTGTAGTAATCCTTTTTCGCAAACGGGTTGTTGCCGGATGAGGAGGCGCATCCGCTGGCGAGCAAGGTCATCAGACCGGCGACCATCAGACCGGCGAAATTGTCTTGTTTCATGTTATTCGAGGGGCAGCGTGTTCAATTTCAGCAGGTAGACCTCCAGCATCTTGAGCCAGGGAACAAGCTGATCCTCCAGCAACGCGGAAATGGCCATGGCGTCTTCATCCACCCAGTCATGTTCCGTTGCAAGAAAGATGGCATCCACCTCGCAGAGCAGGGGATTGAGTTCGTCAAGATGGTCGGTGAGGGTCGTTCCGCCGATCACGACGTCATCCACCTGACCTCCCCAGAGCTCGCGTAGAAACCCGAGGCTGACCAGGGGATTCCGAAACTGCGGGACCCAAAGTCTCCACTGCCGGTGGATCGGATCACGGTCGGTGATCAGCACGCGTAGCACCGCGTCACCCATCTCTTCGGAAAGCTTGTGTAACTGCCGGCAGGCCGTGTCGACCAGCCGGAAACTCAGCTGCTCAAAGGTGATCGTATCCGCCTGTATGGTTTGAAAACCGTGGTCGGTTTCAGCCTTGGCTCTGATCTGGCGAACGTCAATTCCGTCCACGAGAAAACCCGAGAGCACCCGGCGTTTTTGCAGGGCGAGGAATTCCAGATAAGCACGGATCGCCACCAGCGAACTGTCCATCTGCTCGGGCAGAACCACGCTGGCTCCGTCCAGTTCCACGCGTACCCGGGGGATCTTCTCTTTGGTATGTGAACTCACTCTCATAGATATCGGTATTCCGATCGAAATATTTAGGCGCCGATTCCGGCCAGACTTTTCTGCAGCTGGGCGAGCTGGTTGTTGATGTTGGACTGGGCGGTTTCCATCTGCACAAAGGTGAGGATCATCAGGTCCCGGTTGGCCTGGACGCGTCGTTCCATCTCGGCGACGTTCTTGTCGATGCCGACCGACTGGTTCGCTAGGTTCGCGATTCGCGTTTCAAGTTCGCCGTCGTCGCCCGCCGTTTTCTCCAGATATGTTTTCAGCCGGGTCGCGAGGCCGTTGGTCGGGTCCGTGAAGAGCGCGGCCACTCCGCTCATGTCGTTGAGCAGTGCGTTGTCGAGGGCCTCGCCGTCGCCGAGTTTCAAATTATTGTTGTCGCCGTTGGTGTCGATACCGAGATGGGCGAGGCGTTTGACTGCTCCTGTGAGTCCTCCCACCTCGCTGAACACGGCGGCGCGAAGTTTGGAGGCGATCTCGTTCGCGTCGGACTGGCCCGCCAGCGTGCCCGCTGTGACCTTGCCCTTGTCGTCGGTGCTGCTGGCGGTCTCCTTGTCGATCATCGCCTGGATCTTGTTGTACTCCGTGATGAACCCGTTGATTGCCGACTTGACCGCGCCGGTGTCGCTTTTGACCTCGACCTGAGTGACCCCGATCTTGAGGGCCGTCACCGCGAGGCCGGTGATACCCGAGCTGGGCTCGGTGATTGTGTTGGAATTGCTGATGAGCGTGCCTCCGCCATTGATCGAATATTCAAGGTTTTTGCCGCGCGAAAGCGTGCCGCCCGAGAGGCCGGTGGCGGCCAGAAAGTTGCCCGTCACATCTTCAATCCCGACACCCAAATCGCCGGTCACCGTGTTCGTCAACGAAAGCCGATCATTCACCGGATCGTAGCTGGCGGTCACGCCGGCACCCGAAAGATTGATGCGATCAATCACGTTCTTCAGCGAATCGGAACCCGCGTCGAACGAGATGGAGACGCCGTTGATCTTGAATTCGCCGGCACCGCTCCCTCCGTCCGAGATGGCCGTGCTGAAGTTGCCGGCGTTCAACGAGGCGGATGTCTTGACGCCTCCGAGTGAACTGCTGCTGCCCACAGTCGACGTTCCGTTGTTGTGCAGCTTGGCGACTGTCAGAAAATTGCTGGAATCCTTTGAGCTGCCGAGCACGATTTCACCGGCGCCGGACAGCGTGATCTTGTCGGTCAGCGAATCATACGCCCCCGTGACGGCACCGCTGGTCGCGGAACTGATCTTGTCAAAAACGTCCTGAAGGCTGTCCGAAGTTGAAAGGTCGATCGATTTGCCGTTGACCGAAAATGACCCGGCGGTGACCGCCGTCGGGAAGCCGGCGTCACTTAGCACCAGTGCGGAGACGTCGTTGGTGGGGTTGATTGCTGCCCCGATGTTGGTCAGGCCCTGTCGCACTGAGGCGGACGCGAGTTGGGTGATTTCAAATTTATAGGAGCCGATCGCGCTGCCGTTGGCGGCGGTCGCGGTGGCCACTTCGTCGTCTCCCACGGAGTCGACTGTGGTGGTGCGCCTGGCAAAAAGTTCCGGGGCGGAAAGACTTGCCGCACGGTTTTGCAGTACGCTGAGCTGTGTTTTGAGTCCGCCGTAGGATGTGCTTTTCTGCTCGACGGCGCTTTGTTCCACGAGCAGACGCTTCTGTGGTGCTCGCTCGACCTCCATCAGCTGGTCGACCAGCGAACGCCAGTCGAAGCCCGAGGCCAATCCTGAAATGCCTAGTTCCATATTACGTCTTTCTGCTGAGCAATTCCCAATCCACGACGGGGGGAGCCGCTCTTTTTTTAACTTCAGCCAGGCAGGCGTTTATACGTAAAAATCTCGGACGGCGAAGTTCGCCGTCCGAGAAGTGATCACTCCTTCAGGAGCGGTGATTCGACTAACCAAGTAGCCGAAGCGCCGCCTGCGGAGCGGCATTCGCCTGGGCCAACATCGCGGTGCCTGCCTGAACCAGGATGTTGTACCGGGCAAAACGTGTGCTCTCTTCGGCTACATCCACATCTTTGATGCGGCTGTTGGCGGCGGAGAGGTTGTCGCGCAACACGCCGAGTTGCTCGTTCGTGAACGACAGACGCGTCACGTTGGCACCGACGTTTGAACGATCCGAAGCCAACTTCACGATCGCCGCCTTGACGTTCGTCAATGCGGTGACGGCAGTAGCGGTCGTGCTGATGGTCGAGGCCGTCGCCGTGGTGTAGGCCGAAGCCGCGAGATCGATGCCGGTGTTGCCGAAGGTGCCACCGTCGCCGTCGGTCGTGACGTTGAGCGTCGCACCGCCAAAGAGGCTGACTCCGTTGAAGTCCTTGGTGGTCACATCGGTGACGTAGGCACCAAGTGTCGAGAATTCAGCGTTGTAGAGCGTGCGATCCGCATCGGATTTCGTCACATCCTGCGAAAGGATGGACAATTCACTCATACGATCCAGAGCCTTGGAGACTTTCTGCAGGAAGCCATCCTGCGTCTGGTTGAACGAGATGGCGTTGGTCACGTTGTTCTTGGCAGCGGACGTACGATTGATCTGTGCGTCGAACTTCATGGACACCGCCAGACCGGCGGCATCGTCTTCCGGCGAAGTGATCTTCGAACCCGAGGACAACCGCGCCAATGACTTGGCCAGCATGTTTGATGATTCCGAGAGCAACCGTGAGCTGCTTGCGGCCGATACGTTTGTATTGATTACCATAATGGACCCTTCCGTGAGTCACCCTTCCGAAGAAGGGATTTTTGATTGTTTAACGGCATCCCTGCCGCGAGGTCCGCTTATTTAATTCGGGCGCAGACCGCAATCCCTACCGGTTGTTTGAGGCCACCGGGCGCCCGTCTTGCGACACGAGTGATATCGGTGGGCCTCCGGATTACTTTAAAAAAAAGAAACGGAAATTTTCACGGACTCGTCAGGACGGGCGTCCTTCGAAAATTTCCGGACGTGAAACCGCCTCGAAGTGGCGGATCATTTTGGTGTTGCCTCGTCGTTTCGCCACGTGCGGATAGACAGGCGGCGGCGAATTTGGATTTTGGCCACCACAATCTGTGTCGGTATTTGCTTGCGAACCGGCGATCAAAATTTCAGTTTTGACAACACCTATGGCCGCCAAGAAAAAAACAACCAGCCGGAAAACTCCCCGTGCGACGGGTTCTAAAAAGACGGCTGCCAAACCTGAGAAAACGGAGAAGCCGCATCCCGTGGTCGCGCGCATCACCGCGTCCACCGACAACACGAACAAGGAGGAGGTGGGCACTCCGGCCGAGCGCGCGCGTTACAACGGCGACTCCGCCTACAAACTTTACCTGCGCGAGATCGGCCAGGTGAACCTGCTCACCGTGGAGCAGGAGATCGAACTGGCGGCATTGATCAAGAACGGGGACAAGGACGCCCGCGAACTGATGATCAAGGCCAACCTGCGTCTCGTGGTGAAGATCGCCCGGGATTACGAAGGGTTCGGTCTTCCACTGCTCGACCTGATCAGCGAGGGCAACATCGGCCTGATGAAGGCCGTCGAACGATTTGACCCGGCGAAAGGCGGCAAGCTTTCAACTTACGGCGCGTGGTGGATCAAACAGTCGATCAAGCGCGCTCTGGCAAACCAGTCGAAGACCATCCGGTTGCCGGTTCATCTGGTCGACAAGATTTCCAAAATGCGCCGTGCCGAAATGAGGCTGCACGAAGAGTTTGGTCGCGAGCCCACCAACGAGGAACTTGCCGAGGAACTGGACACGACGACGTTGAGAATTTCACAGATGCGGAACGCGTCGATCCGGCCCGCCTCGCTGGATGCGCCGATCGGCGACGATGATTCCAACACGTTTGGAGAGATCGTCGAGGACGAGCACGCCTTCACTCCGTACGAACAGCTTGAAGAGAAGACCGTCACCGACATGCTTCACGATCTCGTGGAAACGCTCGATGAACGGGAGATCACGATCCTGCGCTACCGGTTCGGGCTCGACGGAGGGAACGAAAAGACGCTGGAAGAAGTGGGGCAGAAATTTGGTGTCACCCGCGAACGCATCCGCCAGATCCAGAACATCGCGCTCCGCAAGCTTCGTAAACGCATTGAAAAAATCGAGCAGGCTAAAGTTTGACCCGCATCCAGTTTTATCATGAGTGAATCCACATCTCTGTTGGACGACATCAAAGGTGCCGTCCGAAATATCCCCGATTTTCCACAACCTGGAATCCAGTTCAAAGACATCACGCCGGTTCTCGCGGACGCCCGTCTGTTCGCCGGTTGCATCGACATGCTGACGGCGCATTTCAAACCCGGTGACATTGACTTCGTCGTCGGGATTGACGCCCGCGGATTCATCTTCGCCGCCGCCGCCGCACTCCGGCTGCAGGCCGGTTTTGTGCCGATCCGCAAGAAGGGCAAGCTGCCCTTTGATACGTACGAACGAACGTATGATCTGGAGTACGGCTCCAACACGATGGCCGTTCACACCGATGCCGTGCATAAAGGCTCGCGAGTGTTGCTCGTGGACGACCTTCTTGCCACCGGCGGGACGGCGGGAGCCGCGGTCGAACTGCTCAACAAACTCGGAGCAAATATTGTGGAGGCTTCTTTTCTGATCGAACTTTCGTTTCTGAACGGCCGGGAAAAGCTCCCCGGAAGCAAGATCCGCTCGTTGATCACGTATTGATCGATTCCCGTGCCGACCGCCATCAGTGAGCCAGCGTCAACGTCCTGCACCATCGAAGTGCGGGACTATGATCTCGCCGCCACCCTTGATTCCGGACAGGCTTTTCGATGGCGGCAGATCGACGAAGGCTGGGAGGGCGTCGTGGCTGGAAAGTGGGTCAGGCTCGAAACACGCGGAGAGACAATTCAGGCAACCACCCACGTTGGGGTTCCGGACTGGCGATGGCTGGAGAATTACCTGCAAACGGCCGTCAATCTCGACCACATTCAATCCACGTTTCCAGATGATGAGCCGATGCGTCAGGCCGTGTCGGCGTGTCGCAGTCTGCGTTTGCTGAAGCAGGAGAAATGGGAATGCCTCGCCAGCTTCATCCTCTCGTCAACGAAGCAGATTCTCCAGATCCGGCAGGTGGTGTCCCGGCTTTGTCAGCGGGCGGGGAATGAAATTGATGCTCCGAACGAACGCGGACCGGTCTTTGGTTTTCCAGGCGTCGAGGCTGTTGCGGGTTTGAACGAACAGGATCTGCGGTCGTGCGGCATGGGATTTCGTGCGCCGTATCTTTTGGGAAGCGCGCGGATGATCGTAGACGGCGCGGTTCGATTCGACGATTTGCCGGCCATGGATCTGGCGTCCGCCCGCGCCGAGATCATGAAGCTGCCCGGTGTCGGACGGAAGATTGCCGATTGCGCCCTGCTGTTTTCAGGCATGCAACCCGCCGCGTTCCCGGTCGATGTGTGGATCATGAAGGCGTTGCAGCAGCTCTATTTTCCGCGCCGCAAACGAACGATCAAACAACTTCAGCAGTTCAGTGAATCTCATTTCGGACCGAACGCCGGGTATGCGCAGCAATATCTGTTTCATTACATGCGCGTTCACGGCGGTGCCCCGGCCATTGTATCATGAACGTTTCCGTCATTTTTTCACCCCACGAAATCGACCGGTTGCCCGAACGCGATCTCACTCAGACCACCTGCGTGGTCTTCGACGTTCTGCGCGCGACGTCGACCATGCTCGCGGCCTTCGATGCGGGCGTGACTGCCATCAAGCCCGTCGCAGAAATCAGCGAAGCGCTGGCTGAGAAAGCGGCGAACCCGGCCGTGCTCCTGGCGGGCGAGCGAAACGGGATTCGTATCGGCGGCAAATTGACGGGCGGCGTGGAGTTCGATTTCGGCAATTCACCGCGCGAAATGGTCGACGGGAAGGTACGTGGCCAGACTCTCGTTTCGACGACTACAAACGGCACGAGAGCGATTCGTTCGTGCGCGAAGGCGGGGCAGGTGGCGATTGCGTCATTCGCGAATTTGACCGCGACGGCAAACTGGATTGAGACTTTGAACTTGGAGAACCTCGTTTTGGTCTGTAGTGGAACCGGCGATGACTCCTGTCTGGAGGATACGAGTGGTGCCGGGGCGTTGGTCCACAAACTCATTAACTGCAGTATATCCGTTTACATGGCTGATTCGGCGATCATGGCGCTTCACGTGTACCGGCAAGTGGCTGACGCGTTGTGTGAAAAGGTCGGAGAGGCGAAGAATGCGAAGCGGCTTCTGGGTATGCCGTCGCTCGTGGAAGACGTCGCTTGGTGCCTCAAAGCTGACCGGTTCTCAATCGTGCCCAGGCTAGACACAGACGGCTATCTCACGTGTTGACAATGATTTTTCAACGAATGTCTCAAAATTGGCCAGTGGCAGATGACCTGCTATTTCAGAAGTGCGATGCAAAACAATTCTGAACTCAATTCGGAAACCGTCAGAACAAATCGGTCCGGCTGCACCTTCGATGCCGATGGAACAGTGTTGCACGTGTCGGGAGTCAAAGAACTGTCATCGGCGAACTCTACGGGATTCCGCGATGACGTTCACGCCGAACTGCGTCTCCGTCATCAGAACATCGAACTTGACCTGTCCGAAATCCGGTTCATGGACAGTCAGGGGCTGGGGACGCTGATTGGATTGCAGAACCGGCTCGCCAAACGTCAAGGCGTGTTGAAGGTGCTGAATCCAGCTCCTCAGGCCCGCAAAATTTTTGAGCTGACCCGGATGGGACGGGTCTTTGAAATTTCTCCCAATCTTCCCTGATCACTCTTCGTCCGGACGACGATTCTTGGATTCCATATCGAGCGCCTTCAACATGGCGTTGTATTGGATGTCCAGCTGCTCGATGACCTGAGGGAGGATCGTCGCGGCCATCCCGAATCGCGACCAGGCGAACTGCGAGAGCTTCGGCACGATGTTCACGCCGCTGTTCCCCATCTTCATCGCGTGGGCGACCACGTCGGCGATGTGCACGATGGCGGCGAGCATCGGGTTATGGACCGCCTTCTGCGGAAGGTGATGACTTCCGACCGCCGCCTCCAGATGGATGGGCAATCCCCATTTGTTCAGCAGCACCGCCCCCACTTCGCAGTGGTCGTAGCCGAATATCTCCTTCTCGACGCCGTGCAGCACTTCGTTTGATTTTGCGCAGCGGAGCAGCATTTCCCGGCTCGGCTTGGGCATCTTCGAAATCATCACCAGGCGCCCGACGTCGTGCAGCATTCCGCCGAGGAAGTGGGCTTCGACATTCAGCTCTCCGCGAGCCATCGCAAGTGCGCGCGCGGCAACGCCGCAGGCCAGGCTGTGCTGCCAGAAGGACTCCATGTCGATCAGGTCGGACGGCACACCCTCGAACGTCTCCACAACCGTCGTCGCCATGACGAGATCACGGACCTGCCGCGTGCCCAGGGCGGAGACGGCCTGGTCCACGGTTTCGATTTTCTGGGAATACCCGAAGTACGCGCTGTTGACGATTCGCAGAAGCCGGATGGTGATCCCGGCGTCCTCTGAGATGACCCGGGCGATGTCGGTGGTGGTGGAGTTGGGATCGTTGACCGCCTCGTTCACGCGGTGAAAAATCCGCGGAGGCGAGGCGATCTTTTCCGAACTGCTGACGAGGGATGTGGCGCTGGAAAACATGATCAAAGCAGACTGGCGGCCCGTTCGGTTTCACGGCGGAGACAGACGCGGCGGAGTTCCTCGATGACGGGATCAAACGGATCGTTATGCTGAAACAACCGGTCCAGCTCAATGTCGATGGCGTGACGTTCAGCATCCGTGAGGTGGGCCATTTTTTCGGCGTTTATGGCCTCCTTTTCTGCCTCTTTGATGTCGACCTGCGTGACCCCCCAAGATTTGAAAATGCCGATGTGTCGGTCGCTGATGACGGCGCCGGATCCGAGGAGGACCATCCCTGTACTGCCACACACGTCTTCGGCGAGCTCCATCCCGGACTCCAAGGATTCTACGCTGAGTTTGCCCATGATCTTGACTGAAATCTGTTGCCCGGAACGCGGGGGTGAAGTGCAGACGCTAGAGGCTTGGGTGGAAAAAGGAAACGAAAAAAGGTTCACTACTGCCTGAGGATCGGGCGGTTGGTGATGCGGGAAATCAGCCAGTCGCCGTCGACCCGTTTCAGCTGAATGTCCACCGTCTCGCTCCACGGCTCGTCCTGGCGGCTGGAAAGCGCCGTCAACGAGACGTCCGCCTCGGCCGATTCGCGATCCTCGGCAACGCGGATGTCGATCCGGTCGACGGTGACCCGCAGCGACGCAATGGCGCTACGCACACCCATGGAGGTCTGCCGGATTTCAGTGCGTCCACTCACGAAGATCTGACCGAAGCCCCACGGCTTCACGCTGATTTCGGCATTGATCGTGAAGTGGCCAGCCAGCGCTCCCGATTTGGTGGCCTTGGCGATCTGGCCCTCGTTGGATTCAAACGAAGCATCCTCAGCCATTTCCACCAGCTGTCGGCGAATCAGGTCGACGTCGTTGGGGAAAAGTTTGTGGTAGAGCCAGAAACAGAGGGCAAAGGCTGCGACGACAACCAAGAGTTGAAGGATGCGTTTCAAAACAAGACTTTGCCCAGCAGATGATCCCGGTTCGCGATGCCGAAATAGTGGTCTTTCATCAGCATGCCGCGATTGTCGCCGATCACGAGATATTCATCCGCCGCGAGCGTCCGGGGCAGGCTCTGCCATTTTTCCCGGTTCACGACGTAGGGTTCGTCCAGCGGTTCTCCGTTTACGAACACGTGGCCGTTGTTGATCGAATACGTTTCGCCCGGCAGTACGATGATGCGTTTCATCAACATCGCGCGGTCGCCCAGCTTACCGACGCTCACGACGTCGCCGCGTTTCGGATCGCTGAATTTGTAGGAAAGCAAGTTTACGAAATTCAGACTGCGGTCTGCATACGTCGGCAGCATGCTGATGCCGGTCACCCGGATCGGACGCAGCACCCAGCCGAACAGGACCGCGCAGAACAGAATGAACACCCCCGCGCGAATCATCGTGTTGCGCGTGTTGCCGCCGAAGAACGCCCGCTGCATGAATGAACGCGCAGGCGGGGTGATTTCAGGCGTCACTATGGTCTTCATCGTGTGGTGAACGGCCGGAGGCTACCGGGGTGTTTCCCCAGGTGCAATACCGCCGATCAGACAGTGTGAAAACATCAAGGCGGATCAAAGCCGCTGGCGAAGTCCCATCCATACCTCGTCCGATCCAACCGAATAATGGGCCGCAACGAGATTCGCATTTCTCGACCATTCGCTCGTGGCCGCCAGCAAAGAGCTCTCGAGGAGACGGGCGTCGACAAGTTCATACGGCCACGGTTCATGCCAGACCGGGAACCAGCCTTTCCGTCCCGTTCGTTCGGTGAAGGCACGATAGCGTTCGAGGAGAAATTCTGTCAGACGCGGGTCATGATACGAACTGGAATTATTGCCGTCGTGATCACGCATTTTTCAACCCTCGTAAGCAAGATCACCAAACTTCGACCTGACGGTTCCGTTGATGCGGTTCTCGGTCACCGAATTGCGGTAGTCGAGTTGGGCGACATGGAACGGCAGTCCATAAAGCGCCGGTCCGGCAAAATGATTCAGCCATGGCGCATCGAGATATTCGGCGAGGAAGTAGATGCTAGGTTGATCTTCGTGCCTCACGTAGGCCCGCACATTCAGAAACCGATGGGTGCCAAATGGCTTGAACAGCGCCTGCGTCATTCTTCCGCCGAACCTCGGACGCATGTCGCGCAGCGTGAAGGTAACCAGTGTGACGAAAGCGCGGCCCTCAAACAGATCGAGCTCAAACGGAACCACCCGCCGAAGCAGCTCCGGATCGGCTTCCAGATGGAGGAATACCACGTCCTGCCATTGGCACAACCAGAACGGTTCACGAGGAAGCTATTCCATGTCCCGCCGCGCCTGATCACTCTGCGTAGCAGCCGACGTGATGAGGCTCATTTTATTGAGGCTGAAGGTTGGAGGTGTAGGTTTGAAGCGCGATGAACTCTGACCAGTCGCGTGATCGTTCCTTTGTTTCAACTGTGCGACCGGCGTGGTGGTCAGCTCTCGAGCGCTCACGGTTTTCTCTGGGTTGATTGCTCCAGTTCTCTTCTTCTAGGCGGGCACTTTCCCGGCCATCAAGTTCATCAATGCTTCTTCGAAATTGTCATGATCAAACTGAAATCCTTGGTGGCTCAATTTTCCCGGAATCACGCGACGGCTTTTGATGATCAATTCGGTTTCGGTGCGCAGGAAGAAAGCACCGACCTCAAGCATCCATTGCGCGGCCGGCAAACCAATCGGCATGCCGCAGTGTTTGCGAAACATCCGCATCATCTCCGCATTCGGACGGGGATCAGGTGCCGCGATGTTGACCGGGCCATCGATGTTTTCGTTTGCGATCAGGAATTCCAGCGCGCGGCAGAAATCTCGTTCGTGAATCCAGCTGACGTATTGCCGGCCATCGCCCATCCGGCCGCCGAGTCCGAATCGCGCGAGCCGGTGCAGTGCCGTGAAGGCGTTGTTCGGATCCGGATCGCGACTCAACACCATCGCGGTGCGGAGCTTGATCCGTCGGGTGTTGGTCGCGGGTGCTTCGTCAAATGCGCGTTCCCATTCGGTGGCGATCTCGACTGAGAATTGGTCCTTGGCCTTCGGAGTCCAACCAATCTCGCCGCTTTCATCCCACGCCGGGCCGAGCGTGTGTTTGTAGATCGTGGCGGTGCTGGAATTCAGCCAGACCTTCGGCGGACGCTTGCATCGCTCCACCGCTTCGCCAAGGACACGGGTAGTTTGAATTCGCGAGTCCATCATCTCGCCTCGGTTGCGGGCGTGATACCGACAGTTCACCGAACGCCCGGCCAGATTGATTAACGCATCAGCACCGTCCAATTGATCGGTCCATGGACCAATTGTCTTTCCGTCCCAATGAACAAATTCTTCGCCGATAAGAGCCTTCGCCCGTGTGAGTATCACGACGTCTCCTCCGCGTTGACGGAAATGGTTCTTGAGCAGATTCCCCAGATAACCACCGCCACCTGCAAGAACCATTCGTTTTCCCACAAGGGTAGTCGCCGAGGTGACGAGGCTCTGATCAGAATTAAATTCGTGTTGGTTGCGATTTTCAAAGTGAACCTCCTCACGTCGGTTACTACCGGTGTTTGAATTGTGATGATGCGGCACGTGGAGCATGTCGCAAATGTCATGGGTGATTCGGCTCATGCGGCCTCCTTTTCTTTGTTGAAAGTAGGACAGGCATCCTGCCTGTCTGTTGCGGCTTCGCGGGTGCTGGCGCGCTTCGAATGGTTCGGAATGTCATTGATCTGTGCGGGGTTCTTTCGACCGTCGGGCGACAGGCTGGAAGCCTGTCCTACTTTGGTGCCAAGCAATCCCCGGCAGAACGAGCAGTCCACGTCGTAAAACACCCGACCACGGATGGGGTTTCTGACGGCGGAGTCAGGCATTTCTGTAAACACAGAAATATAAGTGTAAAAAGTTTTGGCGGGTTGATTGGCGTGGTGCAGTTTCATGTCAGCCTCCAAGCCCGAGGAGTTTGCGGGCTTTGTCGCCGAGTTTGACGAAACGGGTGAGGGCGGTGGTCGGCCATTTGCGGATCTGCTCGTACCAGGCGGTGGTGGTTTCGAAGAAAGTTGCCAGTTCGCGCATCTTGGTTTCGGCGTATTCACCGGTTGCCTTGTCCTTTTCCGCCTCAACGATGCACTCACGCAACATGGCAAGGGTCGGATCGATCTCGCGTTTCTTTCGTTCATCAAGCACGACGCGGAAGAGTTCCCAGACGTCCTTGATCGATTCGAAATGATCGCGTTTGTCGCCAAGCACGTGTACCATCCGGACAATGCCCCAGCCTTGCAGTTCCTTGAGGCTGTTGCTCACATTCGAGCGGGCGACCTGCAACAGACGGGCGATGTCCTCGGCGTTGAGCGGAGCGGGCGAAACGAAGAGCAACGCGTGGATCTGGGCGACCGTGCGGTTGATGCCCCACTTGGTGCCCATCTCACCCCAGTGCAGGATGAACTTGGTTTCGACTGGCGAGAGTTCTTTCATTTCTGTCTAAACAGAAATTAATGAAACAGCAGGGCGCGCGCAAGCGGTTTTTTCGGAGAATGTTTTTGTTGGGGCGGGCTCGCCGATAACGTTTTGTGGAACGGGCTACGGTTCAGAAATTTTGATGGTTTTGATTGGAATCAGAAGGGTGAACGTTAGACTCGCGGCCTAAACCCCGTGTTGTTCAGAGGCGTGCGAACACGGGAGAACATCAACTCATTTGATCAAAAAATATCATGAACAAACAACATCCCTTCCATCCGATTATTTACGTCCGCGGGTTTGCCGGCACGCAAAGCGAAGTCGAGGACACGGTCGCCGATCCTTACATGGGGTTTAACATCGGCTCCACCAAGTGTCGCCAACTGTGGACGGGCGAGATCAAGAAGTTCTTCTTCGAGTCACCGCTGGTCCGCCTGATGGGGGAACATCAATACGAGGATGTTTACATGGACGGGATCGATCAGGTGGCCGACCCGGCCGCCACCCGTGATATCCCCTATCAGTCGGTCATCATCTATCGCTATTACGAGACCGCGTCGAAGGACATCGGTGAGGGGCGGTTGCCTGAGATGGAGGATTACGCCAAGGGTTTGAGCGTGTTGATTGAAAATCTCCGCGACAAGATATGCTCAGTGAAGTCCAACGGTGTGTCGCCAAAGGAATTCAAAGTGTATCTGGTGGCACATTCGATGGGCGGACTTGTCTGCCGCGCGTTTTTGCAGAACAAAAAACTTGGGACGGCGGCAGCCCGGGCGGCGGTGGACAAGGTGTTCACCTACGGTACGCCCCACAACGGTATCGATCTCAAGCTGATCGGGAACATGCCGAACTGGTACTCGTTTCACAACAATAACGATTTCAACCGCAAGCGGATGGCCGAATACCTCGGACTCGGCACCGCGTTCACGGGCAAGGGCGAGAAGAACGATGCGTCCATCGTGCAGAACTTTGATCCGGACCGGATCTTCAATCTGGTCGGCACGAACGCCCGTGACTACGCGGTTGCGGGCGGCGTGGCGCGGTTTCTCGCGGGCGATTCAAGTGACGGTCTGGTGCGTTGCTCCAATGCGACCACTCACGGCGAGTGGGAGGGGAAGGACGTGCCGTCACCGCGGGCGTTCGCCTTCCTCAGCCACTCCGGTCATTACGGGATGGTGAATTCCGAGACCGGCTACCAGAATCTAACGCGCTTCTTCTTCGGCAATGTCCGCGTCGACGGCGAGTTGATCATCGAGGACCTGTCGTTGCCGGACAAGGTGGCCAAGAAGCTGGCCGAGGGAAAAAAGATCCGGGCCTCGTATCATTTTGAAACCGTCGTCAGCATCCGTGGCAAGCAATGGGAGATGCATCGTCGCGTCGTAAACGAGCACTCCGCCGTCTTCCGAAAGTACGACGAGCTGATCGATCCCAAAACGGGCAAGCCCGATCCGAAACAGGCGCCCCATCTGTTCTCCTTGTTTCTCGACGGGAGCCAGCGGTTGAACATGCGGCGTTCGTCGCTCGGTTTTGCCGTCGATGTGAGGGTGCTGGTGCCGGACTACGAGGTGGCCGGGTTTCTGTTTCTCGACGACCACTTCGAGGGCGGATACTTATTTCGCGACCGGCTCTATTTGGAGGCCACCCCGCCCGCGAACGACAAGGACGGGTGGAAACTCAAATACGGGTACGAAAGTAAATCCCCCGGAGACATGCCACATTCGGCGGAGCTGAAACCGACCGATCAAGGCATGGTCTGCGAGATTCCGATCGAACAACCGAATCCGCCGGGGATCAAGGCACGGTTGAAAATCACCGCTCGCGGTTGGAATTGAGCGCCGTTGGGGTTTGAAGCTGGGGCGAGTTCTCCGAACGAGACTTCGGGGACTTGGAGAGCTGGCCGGTTCAAGGCAATCGTGTTTGGCGGCTGGCGATCCGGGCACAAGGTGTTTCCGGCTGCCAGCCGGAAAGGTTACGCTCACGCCGTAGCCCGGGGACTGGGAGCTGGAAGCGTCCCGGCACTCTGGCCGGAAGGCTCCCGATTACCACGGCGACTCGGGGGTGTCGAGATGCGCCCCCGAACGCTATCTCAACCAACGGGTGCGTTTGAAAGTGAGGGTCAAGGTGGAGTGAGTTCTCCGAACGAACTTTGAGCGCAAGGGGCGGCCTTAATTCGCCGACCATCTCCCGCCCGTGCGCCAAGCCCTTCGGCGGTTCGCCGCCTTTCCTTCATGCGGAACGGAACAGGATTCAGAGGTTCCCCCGAGACATCGCAGGCTCGTTCGGAGAACTCGCCCCGCCTTCCAGCATCCGGTTTGCCCTCACTTTCGAACGCAATCTTAACCAACTCCGGCATTGGCAAATTGGCGGCGTGCTTCTAGCCTGCGCGGCACATGGTGCTGGTCATCGACAACTACGATTCGTTTACCTACAACCTCGTCCAATACCTGGGCGAGCAGTCGGCGGTGATGGAGATTTTTCGCAACGACCAGATCACGCTGGACCAGATCCGCGAACTGAAGCCGGAACGAATCCTCATTTCGCCCGGCCCCTGTTCGCCAAATGAAGCAGGGCTGTCCAACGACATCATCCGCACATTCGGACCGACCACGCCGCTGCTCGGTGTGTGTCTCGGGCACCAATGCATCGGCCACGTGTTCGGTGGCGACGTGGTTGTGAACGACAAGTTGATGCATGGAAAAACGTCACCGATCAAACACAACGGGCAGGGGATGTTTGAAGGCATGCCGAATCCTTTCACGGCCACGCGTTATCATTCGCTCGTCGTGAAGCGTGACACCTTGCCGGACTGTCTGGAGATGACCGCGGAGACGGAGGAGGGCGAGATCATGGGATTGCGTCACAAGGAATATCCGATCCACGGCGTGCAGTTTCATCCCGAAAGCATCCTCACCGAGGATGGCCGGATCATGATTCGGAATTTTCTGAAGCTTTGATCTGATACCTGGCCTCACGCAAAGGCGCGAAGGGCGCGGAGTTTTCCGATGCGTTTTCCTGGCTGTTCTTTGCGACTTGAGCGAAGCGGGCGTAAGGCGTTGTGCTCTGCGCATCGAACAGCAGAGGATCAGCGGGAATCTCGGCCTTCGATTTGCATTTGTATTTCAGTGCCACGACAACATTTTGCATTGATATTGAACCCACGTGCAGAAGGTTTTTTGTGAAGCGCCGGGCGGGATTTCACCCGGGGATCTTGCGTGATCGAGAAACCACGGGTTGGCCATTTCTGATATTTCACTTTACCGGGCAGAGTTTGGCTTGTAACCATTTGAATATGAACACAGGGACTGACGAATTCCGGATGGAAAACCCGCCAGTCTTTTCTGGGATACCCGTGGTTTAATGCCGGTTATTAATACTGTTCTGCCAAGAAAACGACGCCATGCAAACTCTCAGTAAAGACGATTTCCTGGGCCAGATCGCTGATCGTGGGTTGGGTTTGGATCATCGCTATCAGCCACCCCAGACCCTCGTCTTCCCAGGCAATGATGATCTGCGATGGTCATGGGACATTCCCGCATCGCCAAAGGGGCTACCAAGATTCGTCAACTCGTTTTTCGATGCGTGTGATGAAGAGGATTCGTTTTACCTATTCCCACGAAGCGGCGCTTGGGAGTGCGGTGATACGCTCAAACTCTTCCAGATGACTTCAGTGTTCTCCCGTCTGGGACGCCAGCCGGATGCGGACGATGTATTGGTTTTCTCAGTCGATGAGATTGACGCAGCCGAGACTCTTTTTTCAATCGCGCTCGTATTTGGACTCACCGTATCCGATGACGTATTCGCGATTCCGTCCCATTGCAAGCTCGTCCTCTATGCAGATCATCACGAGGCGGTTCATGCAGAGTTCGGTAACGGCGGTTTTATGAACGGATATCTCCCGAAGATTCCCGAGCCAATTTCACATTGAATACGCAAACCATCAAGGGCAGAACCATTCGATTGATGAGAATGTCGAGCAAGCCTTGCCGGTTCGGAAGTAATGATGAAAAATGATACCTTAACTTTGTCGATGGAATCGGGCCGACGCTCGCCATCCATCATCTAGGCGTTATCCCAAAAGCAATGGCACGCCGTGATGTTAGAATAGTACAGACGACTCGCCCGTTACTTCGAAGCAATCCCAGGACGGAATCAACACGATGGACATCGCAAACAGAAAACTGAAAGGCGCGCCAGCGTCACGCGAGGTAAGTTTCGGTGCCTATTTTGCAGATCTGATTTTGTATCTATCATTGATGTTTTTGATCAGGGAAGTCTATTTCCCTTCAGTTGGGTTCATCATAAATGGTCTTTTTTGGTCGTTGACGACGTTGGCCTGTGCGACTTGGAGAATGAAGGCCAGAGGCATCAGGTGGGCTGATTTGGGGCTGTGCAGACCCAAAAATATTAAGACCACCGCAATCGCGACCGTGTCCATTCTCGGACTGGCCGTCGGGTCCATCGTTGTGTTTCAAATTATCAGTGAGCAACTTCTGCCGGAAATCGCCCCGGACACATCGAACGAAAGTGCGGTCCATAAGTTTGGAGATCTGAAAGGCAACTGGACCTTGTTCTTTGCGATTATTCCATTGATTTGGCTCGAATCATTTCTTGAAGAAGTCTTGGACAGAGGGTTCTTGATGAATTGGATTGAAAGAATGCTCTCAAGCAACGTTGTCGCCACCGTGCTGGCGGTCGTTCTTCAAGCGATGATATTCGGGTTCAGGCACTCCCACGACCTCTCGGAGAGGTCCATCACGGTCGGTCTTATCGGCCTCGCGATGGGAATAGGTTACGTGGCTTTCGGACGGAACCTGTGGCCACTCATTATTGCTCACTGTACGTTGAATACCATGTCCATGATTGATCGAGTGTGACTTTTTCCATCCCCATTATGGTAAATGTGTCGATCCTCACTTTTGACACTAAATCCACCCGCTATGTCCCCACCAATCAACGCCTTCTCTTCCTCTGTTGTCCGACCTGCTGGCAACACTTCACCACGACGGAACAACTCCGTCATCGTAGCGCGACTGATTGCGCTGGCCTGCCAGATGGTGGTGATCGCTAGAATGTCCTGATCCGATACCTAGTCTCACACAAAGTTGCAAAGGGCGCGGAGTTTTCCGGTGCGCTTTCCTGGCTGTTCTTTGCGACTTGAGCGGAGCGGGGGTGAGACTTGTTTCGCGATCAGACCGCAACGGCCAACACGCGGTTGAGGTAGGACAGGTTTGCAACCTGTCTCGTAGCGGTCGCAAGAATTCAGACGCGGGTCCAATCCACCGACGGGCATACTAAAACACCGGCTGTGCTTTCGTCTTACCCGAAGACAGGATGCAATCCTGTCCGACTTTCTGAGTTGGCGCTCATTCGCGAAATTCGCGTAAAGCTCCGATCCTGGGGCCACTGCGGGCGGGGCGCCCGCGATCCCCGCAACTACATCGTTCCGGCTTATTGAACGGATAATCATTCATCCGTTCACTTGAGCAGATGACTGGCGAGAGTCGTGTTTGGTCGACCTCATAGAACATACTGCTGAGTGCTCAGGAGAGACGACACCACCGCGTAGCGCAGATTGGCAATCTGCTGTATCGCCGAATGGCATTCGGCAGAGCGCACCACGCCGCCCAAACCGTCCTTGTTGGGAGAATCGCGACGCAGGCTGCCAGCCTGCGATACAGCAGAATACCATTCTGCGTTACCGGATCGCTACCAGCTTGTAGACCATCCAACCGATTTATCAGTGTGGGGCCGCCTCATCCTGCTCATGCCGTCCTTGTGCTCACAGTCTTACCCGGCACGCATCTCCAAAAGCAATTGGCGGTAGAAAATTCGCGCGCGATTCAAACGTTCCAGAATCCCCTCGGCCCGTGCATCCCGGGGTGGCGTGAATTCCTTCTCGATGGCGTCGATCGATTCCAGCTGTTTGTGAATCACCGCCGGACCGCGTTTCGAACTCCACGTCCCGCGACCGTCCACCTTCACATAAACCGGGGTGGTGTGGGCGAGAGCGTTGTTGTCGCAGACGGTGCTCAGCACCAGCCACTGGCTCTGGTCGATCGTTCGATCCAATTCGATCGTAAGCGACGATGCCTTCCCGGGATTGAGCATCTCCTTGATCACCCCTTCGTTTCCAACCAGCGTCAGTGCTGTGGGAATTCCAATTGCTGGATCGCTGACGACGCGTGCCTTGATCCGGACCTTATCCCCGGCCTTCCGTTCGAGTTCACTGCCAGGAAGTTGATCGTCCACGGTAAACTCCAGAACCGGACCGTTGCTAACGAAGGTGTGACCCCGTTTCAGATTCTCAAACCAGGAATTGATGTCGAGAGTGGGGCCGGTGTGAACATAGGTCCGGACCTCTCCGATGGTTGACCCCCAGGGCGTGTCGCTTCCTGCGGCGGCGGTGAGTTTGAACCCGAGATTCAGGTAGTCGTAGTAATCGATCGCATTGATCTTGCTGAACTGGAGCAGTTCGATGAAATCGAGTTCTCCAGTCGTGACGTACCAGGGAAATCCGCGCGGCAGATCGCATCCGTTCCAGGAGAAATGAGCGAACCCGACCAGGGCTCCGCGTTGCTGATGGATGCGTTTGAACGCGAGATCATAGAAATCATAGGTGCCAACATCTCGAGCCAGGCTGGTGGTGTTGAGACCGATGATATGGCCGAAATTGCTCCGAGGTTCCTCCTGCCCCGAGACCAGCCAGTAGTCGCCCTCGTGAACCCGGAATTCCTCGCCAAACCCATCCTGTTTGAAGTCCGTGCCCTGGTGATGGCCCATCTCGAGGACGTTGACGACGTGCAGATCGCAGGCACGCGCGTAGCTGAGGAGAAACTCACGATGTTTGTGGTGAAGCGTTGGGTGATGAACATGAACATCACCGGACCACCAGCCCTTGGCGGGCAGATCGATCCAGCGTTTGAGAGTGACTGAAACAGTTGATGTTTCTTCGTTGGCTACAGTGAACGTTTTGAAGACGGGGACAAATTCCAGTCCACGATCAACTGCGAGGCGCCACTCGCCCGGCGGGAGCTGGATCGTGAAATCGCCGGAGGTCTGATACATGACAGGTTCCTTCCAGTAGGGGATGGAGGGCAGCAGTTCGTAGACGTAGCTTCGGTCGTCGTTGTTGCCTTTGCCCTGCATCTTCCGGACCGGGCCTATCCAGTTGGGGTCGGGATCATAGTCGACTCCGGAGTAGAATTCCTTGGTGCTCCCCGGTGCCGTCAGGATTTTGCCCTCCGGAGGTATTCGAACCTTATCGTCAGATCCGAGGATGCAGACCATGGCTGGCGTGATCCGGGAAGTTTCGTGGTCGACTATACGGATCTGCACTGTGGCGGCAGAGAGGGGTTGAAGCGGCAACAGAAGTAGGGCCAGGGTCCATAGCGCGGCACGAAACGGTGTGGCTGGAATCATGAAAGCACGTTGGATTTTTCAACGAAGTGGAGCAAGCGATTTTCGTAGAACCTCCATAGGCGTGGGTGGAATTTCATTCCAAGCCCGCACTTTCCATTTTGACCAACGCTTCCTGATTCGATACCTGGCCTCACGCAAAAACGCAAAGGGCGTGGAGTTTTCTGATGTGTGTTCCTGGTTGTTCTTTGTGACTTTAGCCAAGCGGGAGGGAGGCGTTGTGCTCTGCGCTCGCCGTGTCTCCGTGGTGAAAATTCAGTCGGAGAGGGCTACTTCGGCAATGCCTGAATCTGCCGGGTGATCTCGAGCGCGAGGTCGAGGGCTTGTTTGGCGGATTCGCCGCTGACGAGGGGTTTTATTTTTTCCCGGACGCACTCCACGAAGTGTTCGAGTTCCAGCTTGAGCGGTTCGCCTTTGGTGATGGGCACCGGTTCGCGGACAATTTTCTTTCCAGCAAACTCGCTGACGATTGCAGAGTCTTTTGCGCGCAGGAGTTTCTTGAGCAACGAGCTGGCTTCCTCTTCATCGCGACCGAGCCGGTAGATGTAGCCTTTCTGTTCGCGGTAATCGAGCGACACATAGCTCGGGTTTTCGCCGCCGCTGAAGACGCGGATCTTGCGCATTCGTTCGGCGCTGATCCGGCTGGCGGTGAGGTTGGCGACGCAGCCGTTCGCAAATTTCAACCGGGCGTTCGCAATGTCTTCCGACGTGCTGAGAACGGTGATGCCGACACCATCCACGCTCACGACTGGCGAGTTGACAAACGCGAGCACGACATCGAGATCGTGGATCATCAGATCGAGAACCACGCCGACATCCGTGCTGCGGGCGGGGTAGGGGGAGAGTCGGTGCGCTTCGATGAACTTCGGATCAGTCGCCACGGTTTTCATGTAGGTGAACGCGGGGTTGAAACGTTCCACGTGCCCGACTTGAAGTGCGACCTTGTGCTCGATCGCAAGTTCCACGAGTTCCTGTGCCTGTGCGGCGGTCTCGGTCATGGGCTTTTCGACCAGCACATGTTTGCCCTGGGAAATCAGCGCGCGCGCGATCTCGTGATGGGTCACCGTCGGCGTGACGATGCTGAGCGCGTCGGCAGCGGTAGCGGCTTCTTCGATGGTCTTGAAAACTGAAGTCTTGCACTTGGCGGCGACCTGTTGCGCGTTGTCGGCGGAAACGTCGAACACGCCGCAGAGCTCGATCTCGCCGGCGTGCGCCAGTTCAGAATAGATGCGGGCGTGGTGTTGGCCCAACGAACCCACACCGATCACTGCGACTTTCAATGGAACTGACATGCCGCTGGTATAGCGAGCGGATCTCCCGGCGACGAATCAAAAAAGGCATGGAGGGTGTCTGAAAATGGTGGAGTCAGCCATCCTTGGCTGAGGTGAGCCGGGCTTCCAGCCCGGCGGAAGAAACGCTCCGCAACGCCGGACTCGCAAAAAACTTCCAGCCCCATCCCGCCATCCAGTCCCAGATCCGGGAGGCTGGAAGCCGCCCTCACGGCAGGCAGGGATGCCTGCCGCTACGTTTTTAGACCGGCTCCGAGAGATTCCGGTATCGGGTGGTGGGCCGAAAAGCGGTGCTGAATACACCGCAATCCAGACGCTTCGCGAACGGTCGGGCATCCTTCGCCGCGACAGCGTCCGGAGTGCGGCGCGTTCACCGCCGCTGCTCCCAAGAGAAGGGAACGGGCGGGGAACGTGTAGGCGGAAACGCGTCGTTCTCAATCTGACGATTGGGCGGAGTAAGCGCCGTTGGGGCCGAGTTCCGCCTTGATCCGGGCGGTGTATGTTTGCATGGACATCCCGTTCGCCGAGATTCCGAACGTGTGTTTCTTTCCATCGGACAGGCGAACGTCCAGCGAAATGGGGCCGACCGGATCAACGACGAACACGTGCGGCAACGTGCCAGTGACCTCGCGGGTGCCAAGCGAATCCCTGACCTTGCCGGTGAAGGCGACACCGGCTTCACCATTCAGTTCGATGGACAACGCGTTGACGGAAAGTTGTTCGAGTTCAGCGAGGGTCAGGCCCACCTGCGCGACGTCGGATTCGGTGAGTTCAAACGCGAACAGTCCGTCATTGAAAGGCTCGTCGAAATCGTCGAACTCCCAGGCGCTCATGATCCACGGTCCGCTGACATCGGCGAAGTCGTGATCGATCCACTCGATGCGACGCGCGAGATGGTCTTCTTCATTCAGCCAGACCCGGATGACCATTTTCGCGGCCAGCCAGCCGTTGACGCTGGAACCGCGGGTCTCGAATTCCCCGAGCCAGCAGGATTCCAGACCGGGCTGGTCGACAAGTTCCCGGTCCGGGCCGGTGACCGCTCGATACCGAAAGTCCGTCAGACCGGACAACGGTGCGGCCATTCGCTGAATATTTAGTGGCCTGGAGTTTAGTCGGAAGGTTCGTTCGCCGGTTGCGTGGTCGACGCGCAGTTCCACGTTGGCGAAGTTCCAAATGGTCTCGCGCTCGTTCATCGTCACCATTTCAGCGCGACCGGTTTCCGGATTCTGTCGGAACCAGATGTCGTCCGCCACCAGCGGGACGAGCGGATGGTTTGACGTGCTGAAATTTGGGTAGGCATTCATCGGCAACGAACGGTCACGCCACACATGCTGGTACGGGCCGGACCGATAGTGGTGAACGACGTGAACCGAGTTCAGCAACGTGAAGTTTTCATAGGCGTCGGCGATGGATCGTCCACCACTTCCCGTGAAGAAAAGGAACGCGAGCACCAGCGCGGCACCACCAAATCCGGTGATCGGCAGCCAACGTCGGAGAATGGCTCGCCACGATATGGCCGGTGCCGGTCGTGATTCCGCCATCTGCGGGCGTGGATGCAGCTCATCCAGATCGTGCTCCAGTTTTTCGAGCAGATCTGCGGGAGGCCGGGGTGCCGGTGTTTGTTTGATCCAGTTTTCGATTTCGAGTTGGTCCTTCATTGTGAACCTTTCGTCAGAGGGTTGGTGTTGAGTGCAAGGTCACCGTTGGATTTCGTTATTCTCGATCGCAGGAGATCGAGCGCGGTTCGCAGGCGTAGTTTCAAGGTGCTGAGCGGGAGTTCGAGCACGGTGGCTGTTTCGTTCAGCGTGAGCTGCTGGCCGTAACGGAGGTGGATGGCCATTCGTTGTTCCTCCGGCAACGCGTCGATCAATTGCCAGAGTTGGCGAAGCTGATCTGCGGTTTCCATCTCCTCGAGTGGCGAGGGGAAATCGCCCGGCAGCTCCTGCCACCAGTGCTCCGAGTGCGTTGTGACCGGCCGCTGTTGGCGAACCCAGTCCACCCACGTGCAGTAGGCGATCCGGTGCATCCACGTGCTGACCGACGAGTCGTTGCGAAACTGATCCAGCGACCGCCACACCTTGCGAAACGTTTCCTGTGTCAGGTCGGCGGCGTCGGCATCATTTCCTGCGAGCCGGCGCAAGTAGGCAAATATTCGGGAGTATTGGCCGTGGAGGAGTTTAGATGCGGCGTCACGATCTCCCCGCGACGCCTGACGACACCATTCTTTGACCTGTGTTTCGGAATCCATACGTTGACCTTTTCACCCATTGGTCGAATCTCGTGCGGCGGTTGGCCAAACTTTCTCAAAGTATTTTGGCGGACGCGAATTTCTTCAATCGTCCGCAATTTGCGGAGCGCGGGTCTGCGACCCGCAGCAGCCTCGTCGTTGGTTTAGTTCCCAACCATCCCAAATCTGGCGGCCGGTCCGGACGCGCAGCGGCTCACAGAGCCGTTCAAAAATGAACGGCTGGAATTTCTTCGTCGGGAGTGGACAAGTCCAACTGAAACCGCTGACATGGGCCGCCGATCATGTCCGCGCAAACCGACGAATACGAGACCCGCAAAACTGATGGTGGATTTCGCCTCAGCCAACACGGTGTGGTGTTGAGCGAAATGCGGACGAAGCCGGGACCAACCCACAGCGTGTTCGATGTATTGGCGGCGCTGGTCGCGGTCTTGCAACCGGTGGGTCGCCTCGGTGTTTTGGGATTTGCCGGTGGCAGCTTGATGGCACCACTACGGTTTCTGGGCGTCGAAAATGCCGTCGATTCCGTGGATCTGGATCGGGCGGGGTATGACCTGTTTGCCAGACACTGCGCGGGCTGGGCTGGAAGGTTGAAATGGAAGCAGGCAGATGCGAATGCGTGGCTGGGGAAACAACCGGCGCGCTTTGGTCTGGTGATGGACGATCTTTCCATTCCGGTGGATGACGATGTTGTGAAGCCGGAATGTTCGTGGTCCACTTTGCCCGCGTTGATGAAGTCGCGAGTGCGGACGGGTGGCGTGGTTGTTTCGAATCAATTAAAACCGGATGGTATGTCGTGGGCGGTCGGGATGAAGGTGTTCGAAGAGTTGTTCGACGACGTGCAGGTCATCCACCTGGACGATTTCGAAAACCGGATCATCGTGGCCGGTGATGGACTGCCTCCGATTCGCGAAACATCGAAATGGTTGCGGGCAAAACTGAAATTGTTGGGTTCCGAGCAGGCGGGGTTGTTTCGGATGCGAACGGCGTAGCATTTTTCTGAACCGATTTTTTTAAGCGAATTGCGCGAATGAGCGCGAATTTTGGAAAGGGGCGACGATGTCGGGTTAACCTTCGATGGGCCGCCATCCTTGTATTCAATTCGTGTCAATTTGCGAAATTCGCGTAAGAGTTTTTCTATTGGGCACCGGCGGGGGATGATGCGCGGCGAATGCAATTTTTTTTGATTGGGATTAAGAGTAAGATTGGGATTTTGAATTTCGGATGTTGATACTGGCGATTGAAAGTTCATGTGATGAGACGAGTGTGGCGATCGTGCGTGATGGTGCGGTGCTGTCCAACGCAGTGTCGTCGCAGATCAAGTTGCATGAGGAATATGGCGGCGTGGTTCCCGAGCTGGCGACGCGTGAGCATCTGAAGAACTTCATGCCGACGGCTCAGGAGGCGTTGCGCATCGCCGGGGTGGAAACAGGTGAACTGGACGCGATTGCGGCGACACGCGGACCGGGCCTGCCTCCGGCGTTGATGATCGGGTTGAAGGCAGCGCAGGCGATGGCGTTCGCGCTGGGCAGACCGTTTATGGGCATCAATCATCACGAGGCGCACCTTTATTCGCCGTGGATAGTTGGCGATCCACTGCACGCAGATTTTGAGAACTTCGAGCCGAACATTTCGCTCATCGTGAGTGGGGGGCACACGATGTTGGTTCATGTTGAACGCGAGTTGAAACATCACATTCTTGGCGGAACGATTGATGACGCGGCGGGAGAATGTTTCGACAAGACCGCGAAATTGCTTGGGCTGCCGTATCCCGGCGGACCGCAGATGGACCGGCTGGCGCAGGAGGGCGATCCGGGCGCTTACGAATTTCCCCGGCCGCTGTTGAACCAGCAGAACGATGATTTTAGTTTCAGCGGGTTGAAGACGTCCGTACGGTATTTCCTGGAGAAGAATCCCGATTTGATGGAAGACCGGAAAACTGTGTGTGACATTTGCGCGAGCGTTCAGGCGGCCATCGTGGATGTGCTGGTGAAGAAGACGTTGCGGGCTGCGAAACGATTGGGAGTTCGCTGCATCACCGCATCCGGCGGCGTGACCTGCAACAGCGCGCTTCGTCGGGAGCTCAAGGTGGCGTGTGAGAAACGCGGCCTCAAATTGAGATTGTGCGATCCACAACTCAGTACGGACAACGCGGCGATGATCGGTGTCTTGGCTGAGCGCAAATTGATTGCTGGTGAACCGGCGACGGATCTCGATGTTGAGATCAAGGCGGGGTGGGCGTTGGAATAACCCGAGACAGCTGATGTTCTTCGGTTGTATTGTGAAGCTGATGCTGTAGCGTTTCGCCCGACGACGGTCGGGTTGGTTTGGAAAATCAGAACTAACAGGGCGTCAATAAAACCACAGTGGGAATGGGTTCAATTACAAAGGTATCAATCGTGGATGATGATCCATCAGTGCGAATGTCGATTCGGCTGATGGTGGAGAAGGTTCCCGGATATTCGGTGGTGTCTCTGCACGAACGCGCGGATCACGCGTTCGCTGCGATTCCAGGGCTGCGAACGGAAATCGTGTTCATGGATATTCGTATGCCCGGTAGGTCAGGCATCGAGTGTACCCGCGATCTTAAGGAGATCGCCCCGGATCTGAAAATCGTGATCGTGACCGCGCATCTCGCAGATGCCCTGATCGCCGATGCATTTCACGCAGGAGCGATTGGTTACGTCGTCAAACCGGTGGAGCCGGCAGAGATCGCGCGGGCTCTTGACTGCGCGAAACGCGGGGAGATTTATCTGAAAGGGGCGGTTTCCGAGCGGTTCTCAAACTGGATGCAGAGCAGCCGACGCAAGCCGATGCCAATGTTGACCGAACGGGAGATCGAGGTGTTGAACGGGGTGAAGAAAGGATTGTCCGACCGGGAGATCGCGGAGGAAATGGCGATCAAGGAGTCCACGGCGAAGACCCATGTTCATCACATTCTGACGAAACTGGGTGCGCGGTCACGGGTGCATGCGGTGAGCAAGTACTTCGGGTATTTCTGAGCGTGGGGCGGCAATTTTTTCTTCAATCGTACGATGGATATACAAGCTTCCAGATTTTCTGTAAGAATAACCCCTGCCGCTACCGCTACTCGGATTGGGATTTGAAAAGTTCTGGTTCATCAAGTTTGGGTTACCATGCAGACGCCAAGGAGGTCGAAAGAGATTGGGCATCGTTTCAAAATAGGGACCCGGAAATGGATCACGGAGCACGGTAGTGCAGAATCCATTTCCCGTTCAGAAACTCCATCGAATCCATTTCCCAAGGGTCACACCCGCGAAGCCGAAGAAAAGTGGTTTCAGTCGGGGCGTCGATCATGATGGTCCCAGTCAGTTCATCAACAAGGGCGTCTGTATCATCAGCGAATGATTCGTCCAGACTCGTTGCGGATTGAAGGATCGGCGGGTAGCTCGTGACCGCGTGCTGGGCGATGATCGAATTGATCCATGTGAGGTTGCTGAAAATCCGGGTCGCATAGAATGAGCTCGGCTTGTCGACGGGGAGGTCGACGGAATACACCCATTGTTCACCGAGCGGTTTGGTGTAGAGCCCGCCGTCGTCGAAAATCGCGGCGTTGAATCCGTTGCCGTTCGTCGATGTGTTAAACGGTCCGTCCACGGAGTAATTGATTCCGGCGAGCTTCCAGATCCCGTTCTCCCTGATGAAGACGCCGCCACCCGAATCCCCGGGTGAAAGATGGGACTCGTTGGCGCCGCCCGGAGAATCAAACGTCGCAGCGATGAGTTCTCCGATGTTCCCGCCGCCATCGGCAATTTCGGACACAATGTTTTCGCCCCAGCGCTGAACGTGATCGGTCGGCCCCCATTCCCAGCCTTTCAAGCTAGTGCCTAATCCATCGTCGACGAGCACTTCCGCCCCGCGCTGTGTTCCTCTTCCAAAAACGACCAGTGGCTTTCCAATTTCACCTCCGTTGGCGACCAATTTGGCGAACTCCGTGAAAATGCCGCACACCTCCCAGATCCTCAGATCGCTCGCCGGATCGACAAACGAATTGATCGTCACGTAGGTCCGCCCGCGAAAATCGAAGAGCTGACCAGCTCCGCCGCCCACGTGTTTGGCGGTGATGAACAGATTGGGTGCGATCGGAGTGCCGAGATAGTTTCCCCATCGCCCCTGGAACTGCCACCCGCTGTCGGCGAGATCCCCCGTTGGTGCGTTCGTGTTGTAGCCGGCGTCCGCCGTCGACTCGAAGATGATGGCGTCCGAGCGAATCGGGTGCGCGGCGAGGATGCATCCGATCAACCCCAAGCAGGCGGGCAAACCGGTGAGACTGTGCGGGCGCTGACGATACTTCATGCAAAGGGTTCCTGTGGAGAAAATCGCAGGAACATAGCGCAGGCGAGAGAAAACTCCAATGTCGGATGTGATTCGGGCGGGGCGTTCGTTCGGAACTGTCCCCCTGGTCTGGTGCGGGCGCATGAAAAAACTTCCGTTGGTCCGGGGCCTCCGATAATCTCCGCCCATCATGCAGCGATTGCTAAGTTACTTGATGGGGTTCCTGATCTCCACATCGGCGGTTGCCGACACGTTCAAGCTGACGGATGGCCGCACCATCACGGGCGATCCCGTGGGAATTACCGCCAAGGGCATCGTGCTCAAGCTGGGTGACGGCAGCTATTCGTCGCCCACCTCGTGGGACCAGTTCTCCCAGGAAACCTTGAAAGAGTTGCGCGGCAACCCAAAAGCGGCCGCGTTCGTGGAGTCCTACATCACGTTGACCGACGCGGAGCGCGAGAAACTCTCCGGGCTGACGCTGGTTGACGTGCCGCGTCTGGACCGTCCGTCCGGGCGCACTGGAATCGTTGGAATGCTCTTTGCCACCGGGGTCGGCTGGGTCCTGGTGTTGCTGATCTATCTGGGGAATCTTTTTGCCGCCTACGAAGTCGCGTTGTATCGCGCCTATTCACCGCAAATCGTCTGCGGAGTCGCGGCCGTTCTGCCTTGGATTGGCTCTTCCATTCTGCTGGCCGTTCCCCGGCATGTGATGGTGGGAATGACCGGTGGGAAATCAGGAGCAGCCGCGAAGGTGGCCGAAGCTGTCGAAGAAGTCGGTGAGCAGGAACCCTCGCCCGAAGACATCCTGCCGCCCGGGGAGATGTTTGAAGAAGCCGAAGTGCCTGTTGAAGCGTCAGTTCCGCTACTACCGGAAACGATCACCTATTCCCGCGGCGTCGTGACCTTCAACCGCCGGTTCTTCGAGACCAAGCTGGCCAAGTTCACGAAATTGCAAAAGCCGGACGATGTTGCCGACATGGTGCTACAGTTCAAAACCTCCCGGGGCGAGCATGTGTCGAGCTACATCTCCAAACTGGAACCGGCATCGATGAACATTCAGGTGGCCAAGGGTGGGGTGACCGACGACATCAAGGTGCCCTATCTTGAAGTCTATGAAGTGCAGCTGAAGCACAAGGATCTGTTGTAATCCCGCAGTTTCACCCGCCCGATGAAGTATCGCACCTTTCTCCTGCTGGGCGCTCCGGGTGCCGGCAAGGGCACGCAGGGCAAGATTCTCGGCACGATCCCTAATTTCTTTCATTTCGCGTGTGGCGATGCGTTCCGGAATCTGACAATCGAGAGCAAGCTGGGCCAAGTCTTTATCGAGTTTTCCAGCCAGGGAAAACTCGTTCCGGACGAACCGACGATTGAGTTGTGGCGACGCGAGATGGATGCCAGCGTGGCTTCCGGCCGCTACAATCCAGAGACCGACGCCCTCGTTTTGGACGGACTTCCCAGAACTCCCCAACAGGCCGAGATGTTGAAAAACATTCTCGATGTGAAGGCGGTCTTTTACCTGGCCTGCTCGGACATGAACAAGATGGTCGACCGGTTGCAACGTCGTGCCCTGCGCGAAAACCGGCTGGACGACGCGAATCTTTCAATCATCCGATCGCGGTTGGAAACCTATGAGAAGGAAACCAAACCGGTCATCGATTACTACGGAAAAGATCTCGTGCATCAGATCGATTCCTCACAGAAACCGACCAAAGTGCTGATAGATATTCTGGAAATCACCGACCAGCTTCCAGCCCGCTAGCGTTCGCGTTCGATTCGCTGGCGGGAACGATTTCCGAACGTCGGCGATCCAAAACCAATGTCTCCACTTCGTGTCATTTTCATGGGAAGCGCCGAACTGGCCTGCGCCAGTCTGCGGGCGTTGGTGGACGCGGAATTCTGTGACGTGTTCGCGGTCGTATCGCAGCCGGACAAACGGAAGGGGCGTGACATGAAATCGCAGCCCACACCAGTCGGTGAGCTCGCGGCCAAACTGGGGATTATGACTTTTAAGCCCGGTCGCGCCCGGGATGCGGAGTTCATTGAAACGATCCAGCAGCTGAACCCTGATCTAGTCGTCGTTGTCGCGTATGGGCAGATCCTTCCGCAAGCGTTGCTGGATATTCCGAAGTTCGGCTGTCTGAACGTGCATACGTCGATTCTTCCCAAGTATCGTGGTGCCGCACCGATCCAGTGGGCGATCGTCGATGGCGAACCCGAAACCGGCGTGACAATTATGAAAATGGACGCCGGCCTGGACACTGGCGACGTTGTCAGCGAGGCGCGCACTCCGATCACCCCGGCGGACAATGGCCAGACGCTACACGACCGGCTGTCAGCGATGGGAGCCGAACTTCTGGTCAAAACAGTTCCCGGATTTGTGAACGGATCAGTCGTCCCACAGGCCCAGCCGGTTGAAGGCTCCACCTACGCCCGAAAGATTTTAAAGCAGGACGGGCTCATCGACTGGTCGCGGTCGGCTGTCGCGATCTTCAATCAGGTTCGCGGGTTTACTCCGTGGCCGGGAGCATTCACCTATCTGCCCGACGCGAAAAAGCCCAAGTTGTTGAAAATCTGGAGGGTAGAACTGGTGGACCTGGCAAAAGGAGCCGCCGGTGAAGTGGTGGAATCCGGGGGCGACTCGCTCGTGATTGGTTGCGGAGAGGGAGCGATTCGGGTCCTCGAATTGCAGAAGGAAGGCTCGCGGCGGATGACCGCCAGGGAGTTTCTGCTAGGAGTGACAATCGATCCTGGGCAGCGGTTGGACTGAACACCGGAAGCTTGCCATCGGCAGTTTTGTCCCCTACAAACGCGGCGACATCTATGGCACAAACTATTTTTCACTCCAGTATTGAGGGGGCCCAGCACGGTCCGAAAGGCCTGGAAAACTTTCTCGCTTTTGCCAGTCAATCCGGTGCGGGCGGCGCGCAGCCGTCCAATTACATGATTGAGGCTGACGGTTCTGACGGCGCGAAGTTCAAGAGCGGCAAAGAGATCAAGGCCGCCTTCGAAAAGCACGGCCTGAAGATCGATGGTATTTCCGCGCACTGCCCGTTCTGGGTGCACACGAGCGCATGGACCGGCACCAAGTCTGGGCTGCCCTTCACGCACGGCCCGCAGCAGAGCAAGCCACCCGCTGAGAACGAGCAGTGGTACGAAGACTACATCCTCCGCTTGATGGATACTTGCGCCGAGATCGGCGTGAAGATCATCCCCATGTTCTGGGGCGTTGCCTTCGGGTGGGAGCTCGCGACCGGTTACCCATGGGGATTCTGGAGCGGCCCCGGATTTGACCTGATGAAGGAAGGGCAGGAACGTTTTGTCAGCAAAACGGCGAAAATACGAGCGCACGCCAACAAACTTGGAATTTACCTCGCCCACGAAATTCATCCGGGCACGGCCGCGATCACCGCCGATGAGTTCAACATGCTCGTCGACATATGTGATGGCGACAAGTGCCTCGGCGTGAATGCTGATCCATCCCACTGCTGGGAAGGTGAGGATTGGGAAACACGTTTCCACAAAGTCGGCTCCCGCGTCTACGGCTGTCACGTAAAGAACTTCACGATTCACAAGGGCGTTCCGCTCCGCAAGATGGAACCCAACTGGCAGAAACGCGCGATGCAGTTTACCGATCTCGCGACCGGCGATTTGAACATGACCCGCTACGCTGAACTCATGATGCAGGTCGGTTACGCTCAACGCTATTGCGAAGTCATGGGCTCCGAGTCAGCCCCACTCGTTGTCGAAGCTGAAAGCAACTTTCGCGATGGCGACGCCACTAGCGCCGACGGCATCGCTTTCGTGCGTGACAACCTCTGTTTCCCGGTCGCCCAAGGTTCGTTCGAAGATGCGATGGGCGCGTAGAACGAAGCTTCAATTTAATCAAAAAAGGCACGCTGCGGCGTGCCTTTTTTGTCTGTGGAATCGGGGTGGATTCGCCGAAATGTGTGCGTTTGAATGCGTGGTTTGAGGTGGGGAGAGCCCTCCGGGCGAACCTGCGGGCGCACGAGACACCCGCGAAGGCTCACTCGTCGCGACGCGTCGGGAGCCCCATCTTTCCACGCGCCTAGGCGCCCTTCGTGCCCCACGCTACCGAACGCATCTCGCCGAAATCTCTGCCTCGCCCACAACATTTGTTGACGTTAGGTGTGCCGCAGTTCCCCGCAAGATTAGGGAATTGATCAAAGATTTGAGCTCCGCAGGCTTTGTGCTGATTGGCGGCGGAGGCAAAGGGTCGCATCGAAAGTTTGGGGCATGCGAAGTTTCCAGGTGCGGTGACGGTCAGCGGCAAGGATGGTGCAGACGCAAAGCGCTATCAGGAGAAGCAGGTGCGGCAGGCAATTGAGTTAACCAAGAAATGAAAACGACAGACCAATAGCACAAGTGGGTTGAGTGGAGTGATGAGGATCTGGTCTATGTTGGCAGATGTCCGGACCTGATTACCGGAATCCACGGCGACGATCGAGTTCAGGTTTACCGGAAACTTTGTGACATTGTCGAAGAGGGGATCGAACATTTCGAGAAGACAGGCAAGCCACTGCCCGAGTCAAAGACGAGACCGCTGATGGAGTTGGCGTAAAGCGATTGCGCGCTAGGGATGGGGTAGCATTCGTCGGTTTCTTGTTCAGACTTCCTTCCGCCGAAAACAATCCACCGAATGATCGTTCACCATGCCGACAGCCTGCATGTGGGCGTAGATGATCCTCGAGCCGACAAACCTGAATCCACGCAGTTTCAGGTCCTTGCTCATCGCATCGGATTCCTTGGAGGTGGCTTGAAAATCTTTCAACGCCCTCGGCCGGTTTACAATCGGTTTTCCGTTCACGAATCTCCAGCTGTAGTCGGCGAATGATCCGAACTCCGCCTGCACTTTGATGAACTGACGGGCATTGTTCACCGCCGCTTCCACCTTCAGCCGGTTGCGGATGATGCCGGGATCAAGGAGCAGTTTTTCAATCCGCTTGGGCGTGAACTTTGCCACTTTCTGAACGTCGAACTCCGCGAACAGTTTCCTGTAATTCGCGCGTTTGCGCAGCACGGTGTACCAGCTCAAACCCGCTTGTGCGGCTTCCAGTGTGAGGAATTCGAAGAGGATTTTGTCGTCATGAACGGGCACTCCCCACTCGTCATCGTGATATGCGACGTAGTCGAGTTTGCTGAGATCCACCCACGGACAACGGGTCAGTTTGTCGTTCATAAAAATGGAAACACCTGGTCAGCCACAGATGGAACCCGGGTCGGGCGATGGATTCAGGAGCACGGACGGCTCGTTCGCCCGGATCGCGAACAAAGATTTGGACAGACGGTTCCGCTCTTACGGTTTTAACCGCGCGCCGATGCGGAAGAACTTGTTTCCTGCTTCGACTGGTTCCTTGTAGTTCGCCTCTGAAGTCACGACGGGTTCGGCCCATCCGGCCGGGTTGCTGATGTCCGGATTGCTCTCGATCAAATATTCAAACGCGCCGGCCGGTGCCACCTCGGACCAGGTGATTTGAAATTCGTTTTCAGGTGTAGTGACGCTGTCGGTGATCGTGATGTCCGTCGGCGGTTCGGCGGCGACGTAGTTGGCGGGACTGTGCAGGCGTGCGCCGCTGTTGTCGGTGAGAATGATTTTGAGCGTGTTTGCCGTGGTCGGGATCCAGCTTGATTGATCGTTCCAAACACCCCCCGCTTCCGCCTCGTCTGATCGTTCGTCAGCACTGCCGTTGTCGGCACCTCCGACGCTCCACTGCAGATGGTCGCCGATGGTGGTGCCGTCACCGAAGCTGACCGGTGGAAAATAGATTTGAAGTCCGAAGGGGCCGGAATCGAGCGGTTGAGCCACGGTGCCCACCGTCGAAACATTGATGTGCGAGGAATCACCGTTCGGAGCGTCATTGTTCCAATGGATGAAAACGGAACCGCCCGCCGGAACGGAAACATTGTTCAGGCCGGTTGAATTGCTATACTGCCGGACCTGGTCGTCGTCGTGGGAACAGAACCGCCAGCCGCTCAAGTCTTGGGATGTCGCGGCGAAGTTGTGCAGCTCGACCACCTTCGCCTGAAAGTTCACCGAACGTATTTGCAGGGTGTCCACGGCCCAAAGTGCGGGGCTGGAGGCCGACAGGATGTACAGGGCTATTGCCAGTGATTTTTTCATGATGAAATTGAAATGTGCCAATCCTAATACATCTGAGCCACGTAATCGCCGTAACCGTTGTAGGGAAGGGTGCGTTCGCGGCGGTCGCTGCCGATCATCCGGTGCGTGGCCTGCGACCACCTCGGGTGCGGAACTTTCGGCTCCACGTTGGATTCAAACGGGTACTCGTCCGGTTGCAGTGTTTCCCAAAATGTCTTCGGCTGGGTCTTTTGAAACTCGATTTTCACGATCGATTTGATGCTCTTGTAGCCGTACTTCCACGGCACCACGAGACGGATCGGCGCACCGTTTTGCTTCGGCAACTCCTTGCCGTAAACGCCGGCGGCCATGAGCGTGAGCGGGTTCATCGCCTCGTCCATCCGCAGTCCTTCAAAATACGGCCACGGATAATTTGGCGCCTTGGCAATTCCGGGCATCTCCTTCGGCTTTTCCGCCGTCCACATCTGGATGAACTTTGCCTCGGGTTTTGGCTTCGCTTTTGCAATCAGTTTGCTGAGCTGAAACCCGCTCCATGGCACGACCATTGCCCAGGCCTCCACGCAGCGAAATCGGTACACACGCTCCTCCATTCCAAACTCATTGATCAACTCCATCGGATCAACGGTCATCGGGTTGTCGCACAAACCGGTGATCTCGATCGACCAGGGTGACGTCTCGAACCGGTCGACGTGTTTGTAGACATCCTTCTGCAAGGTGAACTCGTAGAAATTGTTGTAGGTCGACGCGGTCTTCTCCTCCGTCAACACCCAGTCGGGATTGAAGTCCGGGTTGCGCGGAGCGGGATAGGTCTTGGAAGACGTGACGCTCGCCGGCGTCTTCGGCGCTTTCGCCGGAGCCGCGTCGGCTGCCGTGCCTTGCCCGCACCCGATCGTCGACAGCGACACGACGCCCGCACCGGCGATGCCCATTTGCCGCAGGAATTTGCGACGATTGAAAAACGCGTGCTCCGGGGTGATCAGCCGATCGGGAATATAATGTGGCGGACGAATGATTATGTTGGCCATGTGATGAGGATGCCGCAACTTTGCCGGTAATCCATTAAAAAAGTGTAATGTTCAGCACGGTGCCATCCGCTTTCGGGATTGCATGAGACTACGGCTTCACATAGCCTGCGCGAATCAGCATTTTCGACATTCTCAGGTGAAGAAGCCCGGCAAAGTTCTCTACGACTGGCCCGGACCCGGTTGCGATGCTGCGTCACGTTTCACAGCCGTGGCCCAGCTCGGAGTGGAACCCTACGACGTGGCTGTCATCGGCGCGGGCGTGATCGGTTGTGCCTTGGCCTGCGAACTTTCGAAATACAATCTCCGCGTCCTCCTCCTTGAAAAGTTCTTTGACGTTGGTGAAGGCACCAGCAAGGGCAACAGCGCCATCGTCCACACCGGGTTCGATGCGACGCCGGGTTCTCTCGAATCCGAGCTTGTCTCCGAGGCCTCGCGCCGTTGGCCGGAATTGGCGGTGAGGCTCAAGATCCCGCTCGACCCCATCGGCGCGACACTTCTGGCCATCGACGACAACCAGGCGGCGAGTCTCGACGCAATCTACGAAAAGGCCCTCGCCAACGGCGTCGATGATGTTCGCCTTCTCACTCGCGACGAGGCCCTCAAACTTGAACCCGGCGCCACGCCTGAAACGCGTGGCGGCCTGCTCATCCCGCGGGAATCTATTGGCGACCCGTTCGCGACCTCCATCGCCTACGCCGAGGTCGCCCTCGCCAACGGAGTCGATCTCCTGTTTGGCGCATCGCTCAAGAGCGTCAAAGACTCCGCCGGAGCCGTTAAATCACTTGTCCTGGCTGGCGGACATGTAATCAAGACACGCCTCATCGCCAACGTCGCCGGGCTCGGCAGTCGCGCCGTGGCGGACATGTATGGAGGTGCGGAGTTCAATATCAACCCCCGCCGTGGCCAGTTCATCCTCTACGATAAATTCAGCCGCCCGGCCGTGAACCACATCATTTTGCCCGTGCCGACAAAGCACACCAAAGGCGTGCTCGTTTCCCCCACCATCTTCGGCAACATTTTCGCCGGCCCGACCGCCGAGGATCTTCCTCTCGGTTCGGACGAAGAAACTCAGGCCACAACCGCGGGGCTTGCCCTCGTGCACGCCGGTGCTTCCAAGCTCTACCCAGCGCTGAACGATCAGGCACCCATCGGTGCCTACGCCGCCTCGCGCTGCAACTGCGCCGAGGGCAGCTACATCTTCCGCGCCAACGACGGTGCGCCTGGCTGCCTGACCGTCACCGGCATGCGCTCGACAGGCTATACGTCTTCCTTTGTCGTGGCCGAGCGGCTTGTCGCCATCCTGGCCAAAGACTGCGGGCTGGAATTGACAAAGAAAGCCGACCCTGTCGACTCGCGCCCCGAAAGCGCCTGGCCCGGCTGGCATCGCCCGCCCTGGCAGGAAAACGACCGCCTCCGCGAATGTTCCGATTACGGACGAATGATCTGCTTCTGCGAAAACATCTCGCGCGGCGAAATTCTGGACGCGCTCAATTCGCCGTTGCGCCCGCGCACCATCGATGCGGTCAAACGCCGAACCCGGGCCACCATGGGGCGCTGCCAGGGGTTTGATTGCGCCGTGCCCGTCGCGGAAATCATGGCCGAACACCTGGGCATCCCCATTGAGTCAATTTCCAAGAAAGGTCCCGGCTCCGAAATTGTCGTGCCGCTGGAGGCCGCCGATGTCTGATCAAACTGCGTCGTCAATGCTGGAAAAACGCGTTGCCGTCGCCGTCATCGGTGCCGGTCCGGCGGGCCTTGGAGCGGCCACCGGGCTGGCCCTTCGGGGCGTCGGCCCCATTCTCGTGCTGGAGCGTCGTGACGAGCCCGGCGGCATCCCCGCCCGCTACAAAACGAAAAAGGGAGGTGTCCCGACCTTTGTTCTCTTCACCCGCGGACGCGTTGTCTTCGGCGATCAGTTTACCAAAATTCTCGTCAACGAGTTTGAGAAGACCGGGGCCGAAATCCGTCTTGAAACGCAGGTCCTGAGCATCGATCCGCGTGCGAAGACTTTGACTGCCGTCAGCCCCGGCGAAGGCGTCTTTCGGGTCAAAGCCGACGCGATCATCATGGCCAGTGGTGCCCGGGAAGAGACCCAGGCCGAGCGCGGTACGCTCGGCGGTGCCCGCCCCGCCCGAACGTTTTACACCAAAAATCTGATCGATTGGATGGACCGCATCGGTCGACTCCCCATGCAGCGCCCCGCCATCGTGGGCTCCGACATCATCGCCTGGTCGGCGGCAGCCAAGCTGGCCTCGATGGGAGCGAAATCCGTCACGATGCTGGGCGTTGACCCGAAACCAAAATCTGGATTTTTCGAAAGCCTCTATTTCCGCCGCTGGTCCAACCCGTGCTGGAGGGGCGGCATCGCGCCCGAAACCGTCGCCGGTTTGCTTGCGACGGACGGCGTGCGCCTCGCCAACGGCGATCTTCAACCCGCCGACGGCGTCGTCTTCAGTGGCGGCCTCGTGCCCAACAGTGAGCTCGGATTTCTTGGCGGACTCGAAGGCAACCGGCGTACTCGAAAGCTTGCCCTGACCGCGAACCAGGCGCTTTCGGCACCCGGCTGGTTCGCGGCGGGTGGTATCCTCGGAGACTTCCACGGTGCTCAATGGTGTAATTTCAACGGTCGCCGAATTGCAAAACAAGTCGCTCTCTACCTCGCTTCGCTTTGATCCATCCGCAGAAGTGATCGATATCCCTTTCGACCCAATCACACGGATCATCGCAGTTCGACCCACCCGGTTGAAGCCCCGCAAGAGAGGATTGCAAAGCGATCTCCAGACCTGTTGCCTCATAACTGAAGGACACCGAAGGGTTTCATGGATTGGGCTTCCATTGCCTCACAACCTGGACACCGTAGCCTTTTTGGTTTTGGGTGTTTTGATTCGTGGTTGAGTTGCTCTTGGAGCGGGTTCGGAGCG
>JBDNGP010000246.1:0-2121 GCA_041689265.1 Verrucomicrobiota bacterium | reverse complement strand
CCGCTTGCGCGTCAAAGACTCCATTCCACGAAGGGCAAACTCTCAAACCCATGCAAAGACACAAGAAATACGGATTTAGCCCCGTCTCAAACGGGGAGTTTTAATTGTCGCCACCGGGGAAGGATAATTGTCGTTGACCACGAGGTCGAATTCTTTACTTTGCGCACTCCAATGAGCAAGGTCGTCCGAAACCAAATCCGCCTCCGTCACGCGTCATTCCGTCGATGCGCTGGTCATGTTCTCAGACCCAGTTTCACGGAAACAAACCGACTGACATCCAGGCATCCCGTTCAATTGAAAAACCAAAGACAGATCGACATATGAAAATCAGAAACTTGCTGGCGTTGCTGGCACTGAGTTCCACCGCCGCCATCGCCCACCCGGGTCATGATCACAGCTCCGATGCCGGCGACCACAACGAACCTTTTGTGAAAAGCAACTGGGGAGGGTTGTTCTTCCGCAACGCAGCCGAGTACATGCTACCCGATGACGCGGGACTGAAAAACCATTTGGTCAAGAACCACGGCGGCAGCGATGTCGATCCTTCCACGTCGGATCTCTACACGACGATTGGCGCGAAGGTCATTCGTTTCACAGTCGAGCCCGGCGCAGGCATCATTCTGGAAGACAGCGAGAAGTTTGGCGAAGGGAACTTCCACGGACTGGCCCTGGAGAACGGCGGCAAGAACCCCAGCTTCTACTTCGCCGACAACGAGCGTCACCTCGTGCGGCATCGCGCGTATCCGGACTCCGACGTCAGCGATTACAAGGCGAACGATTCGGTGGACAAATATTTTGCGGACGGCGGTTCGTTCAATCCAACCGACGTTGAGCTACACCCAGAATCCGGCAACGCCTGGGTGTTCGACGGCTACGGAAGCAGTCTTGTGTTCGACACGAAGAATCCGAAATCCATCTTCGGCGGCAAGAGCGACTTCACGACTTCGCACGGCGGTGCGTTCTACAAGGGCAATTGGGTGGTCTGCAGTCGTGGTTCCGGTGAGATTTGCACGGTGAATTCCGAAGGAGAAATCATCGAACGGTTTCTCATCTCCAAGGGCAACATGCCGTGCGACATCGATTTCATCGGCGACTACGCGCTCGTGGGTTGTCTGCGTGGGCCCGGCGGAAACGATGCCAACTATCCCGGTGCCCCCTGCTACATCTATCACTGGCCATCGAAACAGATTGTCTCGACCATTGTTCCGAAAACTGACTTTGGCTTTGAACTCGGCACTCACATTCACAACGCCGCGTGGTGGCCGCAGGTGGTTGATGGAAAGGTCGCTAAACTCTTCATCGCATTCAGCTTTTGGAATCCCGGTGATTTCCACCTTGTAGAAGTTTCCGGCCTCCCTCTCAACTGGCTTCCAACCGATGCTGAATAGGTTCGAGCGGCAACCGTAGTTGCTCACACAATCACACCCTCCGTTCTTTGAAAGGACGGAGGTTTTTTATGTCCGCTTCGTGAGGTAGAACAATTCTCTCAAAGATCATCGAACCTGGTGGCACGTCTACTATGTAGCGCCGCTACGCGCCTGGTGCGCGCCTCAAAATGCATGTCGTAGAAAACGAAAAGCACAGTATGGCATTGGCACACGGCGAACCCCTTGGATTCCTCCCACCCGATTCGACCTTGCGGAGCCTGCTGCGGGCCGGGACGTCCCGCGCTCCGAACGACGCCGGACCGCGTTACCTCCGGGAACGCAGAAAGTTTCAATCCATTGTTGGTTTCAGCGATTCAACGCCAGTTTCCGGCGAAGAGCTTCCGGTGCGACGATCAATAGCGCCGAGACTGTCAGGGTCGTTCTGCCCGCCCCTTTCCCGATATTCTTTTGCGAACTGCTCTAACCCCACAACTGCTTGTCGAGCGCTCGGAGTTGGATGGCTTCGGAAACGTGGTCGGTGGTGACAGCATCGCTCTCGGCGAGGTCTGCGATGGTGCGACTTACTTTCTGTAAAGGTAAAGGGGTCGGTTCTTAAAGGGGTCGGTTCTTGAGTTTGACAACTACACCGCCACCCGAGCCTGTTCTGTGTGCATCATCGCCACCGTATTGAATCAGATGCGGTGCTTTCATATGATCCGGAATGTGACGAATCCTGACCCGGAAGTAAAGTTCT
>JBDNGP010000245.1:0-13347 GCA_041689265.1 Verrucomicrobiota bacterium | reverse complement strand
TTTGTCGCCCTAATAGAGAGCGGACATTTCACGATCAGCGAGCTCTGCCAGGAGTTTGGGATCTCGCGCAAGTCGGGTCATAAATGGCTCAGGCGTTATCAGGAAGATGGCGTCCAAGGTTTGGAGAACCGAAGCCGGGCCGCACTCACTGCGGGTGTTCGATTAATGAGGACCAGAATCGATCCGTATCCTTGGGGGAAGGTCGTTGCATGTTCATGAAAGACACAGTCCGACAGGGCCGGCTCGATCCGGCTTTTTTTGGAAATGTTGGGAAAATGGTCGGGGCGGGGAGATTCGAACTCCCGACCTTCTGAACCCCATTCAGACGCGCTACCAAGCTACGCTACGCCCCGACACGCGCGATGGTGTTCCACCGGACGCGAGAGAGATCATAGGGATTCGATTTCGGAATTCAACTGGTTTTGGTGACGAATAATTCCGCGCCGTGTTTCACTCTGCTCAGACTCCGACCAGACGGTTGCACCCGCGACAAACGAGGGATCACCTCCGCATGGACATCAGCGGACCGCGCGATGCGTCGCTCCCCATTACCTCCCGTTGCGAGAGGTGGCTTGACTAATCGCGAGGCAGGTGGCTGATTGGGCGCATGAAAATGAATCTGTTTTCCTTCATGTCAGCGCTGCTTCTCGGCACTGCATTTACAGTCATCGCCGATGACCGCAAGGATCTGGACAAAGAGGTCGCGGCGGCGATTGAATTGTTCAAAACGACGGATCCTGACATGAAGAAGTTGTTTGAAACAGCCTCTGGCTATGCGGTCTATCCGCGGGTTGCGAAGGGCGGCTTCGGCATTGGGGCAGCACGTGGAACGGGGCAACTCATTGAAAAAGGGAAGACCACCGGTGAGGCAAAGCTCACGCAGATCAGCATTGGTCTGCAGTTGGGCGGCCAGGTATACGGCGAAGTCATTTTCTTTGAGAACGACACGACGCTGTCCAACTTCAAGGAGGGCAAGCTCGAGTTCAGTGCTCAAGTCAGCGCAATTGCCGCTTCCGCAGGTGCGTCCAGTAATGCGAAATTCGAACACGGTGTCGCGGTGTTCACCCTTGCAGGGAGAGGTCTGATGTATGAAGCGAGCGTCGGCGGCCAGAAGTTCAAATTTGAAAAGTACGACTGAACCGGTTCCTGTTCAAGGGGACACGGCGAGGCGTTCCTCATTCTTCTCCTGCTTCATCAGCACACCGTGATCTTTGTACGGCTTGAGCATGAAGTGGGTGGCGGTTGACAAGACGCCGTCGATGGTGGCCAGTTTTTCGGCCACGAACATGGCGACCTCGTGCAGGCTGTGCCCCTCCACAACCACGAGCAGGTCATACCCGCCGGACATCAGGAAGCAGGATCGGACCTCGTCATACTTGGCGACCCTTTCGGCGACGCGGTTGAAGCCGCCATCGCGCTCGGGAGTAATCTTGACCTCAATGATAGCGCGCACGCGGTCGACACCGAGTTTCTCTTCATTCAGGATCGCCCGGTAGCCCAGAATGACGTTCTCGCGTTCGTATGACTTGATCTTCTCCTCCACCTCGAGTTCGGTAAGATTGAGCATTTTAGCGATCTGCCCGCGATTCAGCGCCGAGTCATCCCGCAACAGTTTAAGCAACGAATCCATGGCTGGAGTAGAGCAAAGCCGGACCGCGTTGAACATCGTTTTTTATGTCACTTACGGGAAGCTTCGCCGGTCATCGGGACAAACCGCACGGGGAGGATCGTCCTGCGGGAGACCGAATCGCAGGATTTTTCAAGCAACCAGAGATCCTGGCCGGACACGGGATCGCCCATCGGAAGAACCATTCGTCCGCCGGGTCTCAGTTGTTCGAGCCAGCTCAGTGGGACGTGGTCGGAGGCGCACGCTGCCAGAACCGCATCGAACGGTGCTTCCTCTGGCCAGCCGAGATATCCGTCGCCGGCCCGGATGGTGGCATTGGCCACACCGAGGCGATGGAGAGTCGCGGTTGCCTGTTTCGCGAGAGACTCGACGATCTCCATGCCGTAGACGCGCGCCGCCAGCCGGGAGAGCACCGCCGTCTGGTATCCGCAGCCGACGCCGATCTCGAGCACCCGGTCGGTTGGTTTGAGCCGCAGGGCCTGCGTCATGAAGGCGACGACGTAGGGCTGTGAAATGGTTTGTCCGAATCCAACTGGAAGCGGTGAATCGCCGTAGGCTTTTTCTCGCAAATTCTCCGGGACGAACTCGTGCCTCGGGACTTCAGTCATCGCGCGGATGACGCGTGAGTCCGCGATGTTTCGTCCGCGCCCGGTCAACTGCTGGAGCAGCGTCGCGACCTGAACTGCGTCGGGTGGGGAGACCGGCTGGTTGACCATGAGTTGGCGCGGGGTGAACATTGATTGAAATTAACTGTAAGATTTTCAGAGTTTAGAGCAATGAAAAGTATCGGCGCCGGGACGGACAACCGATTGACATTGGTCCCCGGGCAATTAACTTGCCGGACCTTTTAGATAGCCAGATTTGATGACGACGTGATGTATCCAAGACCAACCCCCCTCTCCTGGCGGCTGATGTCGAAACAGATTTCTGCGTTACTCGCTCTCGCCTCTTGGTTGTTTCTGGCCGAGCCCGGCTTCGGTGCGGCACCGACGATCAGCGGATTCAATCCGTTTTGGGGTGTTCCCGGTACGCAGATCACGATCACGGGCGCTGGATTCATCGGAGCCGGTCGGGTGGAGTTCGGGGACGAGCGCCCGGGCGATTTCCAAATCGTTTCCGACAGCAAATTGATCGCGGTGGTTCCGGCGGATGGTCTGACGGGGCCTCTGACGGTGACGGCGGCGTCCGGGCCAGGGATTTCGGGCGACCCATTTTATGTGTCGCCACGCATCGAAACATTTGATCCGACGCAGGGCACGGCGGGAACGACTGTGACGATCAACGGCGCCAATTTCCTACCAAACATGAATTCGATTCAAACTTGGGTGGTTTTCGGCACGGTTACGCAGCTCAATGTTAACGTAACGGCACCCACGCAACTACAGGTATCTGTTCCGGTGGGAGCGACCAATTCCATCCTGCACGTGTACACCGGCGCGGGGGGTGCCACGAGTGTGGTGGAGTTCATCGCGTCGCCGGCGCCGCTGATCCGTTCGGTCTCGCCGGAAAACGGGCTGCCGGGCCAGAATGTGCCGGTCGTCATCTACGGCGCGAATTTCCAGAGCGCAACCAATGTTTCGTTCGGCGGAACGAACGCACTGTTTTCGGACACCGCAGAAACACAGATTTCAACAAGCGTTCCGGCGGGGGCGAAGACGGGCAAAATCCGCGTTGGGACGACCACCGGCGAAGCGTTCAGCGACGTAGTCTTTGTTGTGGGTCCTACAATCGAAGAATTTCGACCGCTCGCCGGTCAGGTGGGCGATTCGATAGTAGTAGACGGCAATGATTTCAACGGGCTGACCAACGTTGCAATCAATGGTGTGCAGGTGGTGGAAAGCGCCCAGACCGCCAAAACGCAATTGTCGATTCGCGTGCCAGCTGGGGCAACGACGGGAAAGATCGTCATCGGCACGACCAATGGAATTGCCACGAGCACGCTCAATTTCACCGTGGGTCCGTTCATCTCCGGCTTCACTCCGACCAGCGGTCCGGTGGGATCCTGGGTACAGATCACTGGTGCCGGATTCGACCAGAACACCCGGGTCTTTTTCGGGAATGTGGAGTCGCTCAACCGAAACTCCCCCGCTCCAAATCTGCTCAATGCCACCGTCCCGACGGGAGCCACCAACGCGCGGATCTCCGTCGTCTCGACGACCGCCACCAACAGGACAGTGCGTTCGTTTCTGGTGACCGCCGGGCAGCCGGTGATCGAGTTTGTCGAGCCGGGCTTCGGCGTTCGCGGTGGGGTGATCACGCTGCGCGGCGCCAATTTCAACGGCACCACCGCAGTGACTTTCGGCGGCGTGCCGGCAGGTTTTCTGCCGCCAGCGGAACCGAATTCAATGAAAGTGGCCGTTCCTCCGGGGGCCTTGACCGGTCCGCTCCGGGTGACCAACGGCAGCGGGACCGGCGTGAGTCCGGGCGTGTTTTATCCGGCGCCGTGGACTACACAATTCTACCCGGCGGCGGCGACGGCGAACACGGTCATCGAACTGAACGGAACAAACTACGTCGGTGCGGCGGACATCTATTTCGGCGGGCAGCGCGGCCATCTCCTGCTCGTGGAGAAGGATCGAATTTATGCTACGGTCACGCAAAACGCCCGCACCGGACCGATTCAAATCAACACCCCAGGCGGAACGTTCATCACAAGTTCCAACTTCGTTGTGCTTCCCAAGATTCTGGATGTCGCACCTTTGATCGGCCCGGTCGGCACGCCGGTGGTTATTCTCGGCACCAGTTTTTTCAACGTCACCAACGTCGCGTTCAACGGGACGGCGGCAACGTTTACGACGGTGTCCCCCGAGGAGATTCACACCACCGTTCCGACCGGGGCGACGTCGGGACTGATCCGGGTGGGCACGACCGACGGCGAGTCCGTCTATCCCGCGCCGTTCACCGTGACGAAGCCGAGTGATTTGGCGGTGAGCGGGACTGTGTCCACCAATTTTGTTCCACCGGGAGGCAGCGTGACCTTCGTTTCGACCGTCACCAATCGAGGACCGTCGGCCGTGACCGGAGTAATGCTGACCAACACGTTCGTCGTTCCCGCCAATCTGCTTTCCGCAGTCTCAAGCCAAGGGGGCTGTGAGATTGACGGAACCGTGGTGCGTTGCGGACTTGGCGTGATGCAGACCAACTCCACGGCGACGGTGACCATCGTGGGCATGCTCCCGCTCAGCGGTCTTTACACAAACGCCGTCCGGGTAGGTTCGGTTGAGGGCGATCCCCAGACCGGCAACAACGTGGCCTCTACGGTCGTCGTCGTCGCTTCGCAGGCTGAACGCACGTTGGATATCGAACTCCTCTCCGCCTCCCATCAGGTGGTGATTTCATGGAAAGCCTCACAGGTACCCTTCCGGCTGCAGGCAATCCCGGAGCTGGGAAATACCAACGTGCATTGGTCCAACTATCTCAACGGCCCTTTCCCCTTCATCGGGACCAACCGGGTCACCAACGGAACGCCTTACCCGGAACGATACTATCGACTGGCGTATTGAGGGCGGGCGTCAGTCGACGCCCACGGAGAGTCCGCTGTGGGGAATGATCTCGACCTTCTCGAATCCCAATTGAAGAAACAGCATCTGCAGTTGATCGCGCGCGCGCGTCTCGGCCTCCTTGATGATTCCGTTCATCCGTGCCGCGCGGCGGATGTCCCTAATAGCCACGCGGCGGGCGTTCTGTTCAAGGTCCTTGTCAAACTCACGTAAAATTCCGGTCGTGCGTTCGATCACATGGGTCTTGTCCTCGTCGAGATAGGTGTCCGTGATGGTCGCAGGCGGCATGAAGACGCGGAGAGTATTGCCCTCGACTTCCACATCCTCCACCTGAAGCCGCCCCAGATCGATTCCCGCCTTCACGATCCCGTGGGCGACGAGCAGGACACGGCTTTCACCGTACCATTTCTCGTCCTCGATCACGACGACCTTTTCCACGATGTATTTGACCGTCACGAGCTGGGAAAGCCCCTGAATTTTCTGCACGATCGTCGATGTCTCCAGCACGCGGACCTCGCCGTCGGGAAGCGTGAACAGGGTGACCTTCGGAATCCAGACGCCGACCCCAATTCCAATCAGAAGGATTGAAAGCGCAATCCAACCGGCGATCTTGAGCTTCTTCGAAACGGCCATGCGCAGCAGTGTAGCCATTGGTGGGAACAAGCAAAGCGGGAAAGCGGATCGAGAATCGGCTTTGTGCAGATGCGGGCGGATGGCTAAGATCCAGCCATGAACTGGCTTTCATCCGCCTCATTCCCGGTCGCCCGCCCGCGACGGTTGCGTCAATCCCCGGCCATCCGTCGACTGGTCCGGGAAACCAGGTTGAGCGCCGATCAACTGGTCCTCCCGCTCTTCATTCGGCCCGGGCGCAGGATCCGCAAAGCCATCGGCGCGATGCCGGGAGTATTTCAATTGTCACTTGATCAACTGCTGGAAGAAGTCGAAACGGCGAAGCAGGCGGGCGTGAACGCGGTGCTCCTTTTCGGCATACCGGCAAGCAAGGACGCAACGGGAAAGGGTGCTTACGCCAAAAATGGAATTGTCCAACAAGCCGTCCGAAAACTGAAATCTGAGTTTCCCGACCTGCTCGTCATCACGGACGTCTGCCTCTGTGAATACACCAGTCACGGGCATTGCGGCGTCATCACGGACGGGCCATACGGGAAAACCGTGGCGAACGATCCGACGTTGAAGTTGCTGGCGAAATCAGCGTTGAGTCACGCGGAAGCGGGGGCGGACATCGTTGCTCCAAGCGACATGATGGACGGCCGGATTGCCGCGATTCGTTCCTCCCTAGACCACAATGGATTTCAGGAACTCCCGATCATGTCGTACGCCGCCAAATTCGCCTCGGCGTTTTACGGACCATTCCGCGAAGCGGCGGAATCAGCGCCGAAGTTTGGAGATCGCCGGAGCTATCAGATGGACGCAGCCAACGGCGACGAGGCGATTCGGGAGGTCGCACTCGATATCCGGGAGGGCGCAGATATCGTGATCGTCAAGCCAGGCATCGCGTATCTGGATATTTTGTATCGTGTAAAGGAGGCGTTCCAAATCCCAACCGCTGTTTACCAGGTCAGCGGCGAGCACTCGATGATCAAGGCGGCGGCGGCGAAGGGATGGATCGATGAACGAGGCGTGATTATGGAATCGCTGCTGTCCATGCGACGAGCGGGGGCGGATATTCTCATCACCTACTCGGCGGTCGACGCCGCGAAATGGTTGAAGGAGGGCTGACCAACCACGCGTTGCGGTGGGTGGTGTTCGAACTCCGAAAAAATCAGCGTGTGGGACCTTACTGCGTTTGCAGGAAGGCGATCCCAAGCAGCACGAGAATAATGGTGCCGAGGATGATGCTGACCGTGATGATAATCGTACCCACCTTGTTCGATTTCTTGGCAAAGGCGGGGTTGGTTCCGATGCTGGCAGGCCGGTGAGTGGTGTCCAGATCGTTGAACTTCACGCCGGCAGGGACAACCATGGTGCGGTCCTGTTTCTTGCTGGCTTCCTTGGGATCGCTGGTTTCCAAACGCAACTCCAACTGACCGAGTCGGAGGATTTGTCCTGCCTTGAGCGGGCTTTCACTGACCTTTTGCCCGTTTATGAAAGTACCGTTGGTGGAATCGAGATCCTTGACTACGACCTCGTCGCCGCGGAGAAGAATTTCACAGTGGTAGGAGGAGACGGACGGTTCAGCGATCTGAAAAGCATTGTCTTCCACGCGGCCGACAGTGGTTTTGTCCACCTTTAATTCATAGGTGCGTCCAGTAAACCCTTCGGTAAGCACAACAAGTCTGGCCATAATCAGGTGATTTGTGGCCCGATTATCTTCAGGGACCCTCTCAAGTCAAACCGTTTTATCACTTCCCTTCGAGTCGGCCCCCTGAGTTAACCTCTGATTTCCAGCGCGTTGGGCGAGTTGAGCCTGTCATGAAAGGCTGAAATGAAGATGGCTACCGCGCGCAAAGTCCAATGCGCTCGTTGAAAATTTGTTGAACCCGGACAAATCCATTCGGTCGCGATGTTTTTGGTTCCTGTAGACAAATGACAACTCGAACGGTCGAATCTTGAACTTCCCAACAATCTTTCGCTGTCATGTTGTTATCGAACCAATATAGTCAAACCATGTTCCACCGCCGTTTTATGTTGAGGCCAGCACTCGGTCGTTTTGTCGGCAGCAACAGCGTTCGTTTTCAGGCTGGATTGTTGTTCGCGCTCTTGTTGGTCGGGTTGAACCTCAATGACGGCGTTGCCGCGGACATCCAGTTCAACCGCGACATCCGGCCGATCCTTTCAGAGAACTGTCTCGCGTGTCACGGGCCCGATCCCGGTTCGCGCAAGGCCGGTCTTCGTCTCGACACCAAAGCCGGTCTGTTTGAACCGACGGAGAAACGCGGTCCCACCGTCGTTCCCGGTGATTTGGAAAAAAGTGAACTATGGTTCCGCGTTTCCACGGACGACAAGGACGACATGATGCCGCCGCCGGATTCGCACAAGGAACTCAAGCCCGCGCAAAAGCAGTTGCTGAAAGAATGGATTCTTGCCGGTGGTCAGTGGGAAGATCACTGGGCGTTTATCAAACCAGAGCCGCCGGAGGTTCCTGAAACCGGAAATCCGAATACCAGGGTCCGAAATCCGATCGACGCGTTTGTCGCGGACAAACTGGCAAAAAACGGGCTGCAAATGAACCCCGAAGCCGACCTCCGTACGCTGGCCCGTCGGCTCGCGCTCGACTTGACCGGGCTCCCGCCGACACCTGAACAGGTGGACGCCTTCGCGAACGATTCGTCGCCGGACTATTTCGAAAAATTCGTAAACCAGTTGATGGCTTCGGGGCAATGGGGCGAACACCGCGGGCGTTACTGGCTCGACGCCGCGCGTTATGCGGACACCCATGGTCTGCATTTCGACAACTACCGCGAGATGTGGCCCTACCGCGACTGGGTGATCAACGCTTTCAATCGGAATGAGCCGTTTGATCAATTTGTGGTCGAGCAGATCGCCGGTGACCTGTTGGAGAATCCGACTGACGAACAGCTCGTCGCCACCGGCCTGCAACGTTGCAACATCACCACCAACGAGGGCGGCACGATCGAGAAGGAAAACCTCGCGCTCTACGCCAACGACCGGGTCACGACCACCGGGTGGGTATTCCTCGGATTAACCACGAACTGTGCGGCCTGTCACGATCACAAGTTTGATCCGTTCACTCAGGATGATTTTTATTCGATGGCGGCCTTTTTCCGGAACACGAAACAGTCCGGTTTTGACAAGAACTGGCGCGAGGGCGACGGCGCGATCATTGTTCCTTCGACCGATCACGACCGCAATCGGTGGGCCGCGATTCCCCAGGAATTGAAGAAGGCCGAACTGAACGAAGCTCTGCGCACGCAGTACGCGGACACGGCATTCGATGATTGGAGAAAGCAAGTGGTCGAGGAAGATTCGTTCAGCACCTTGCTGAAGAGTCCCGTGTTTGGCGACGAGTACATTCGCGCGGAACTGTCCGGTGACCCCGGCGCGGAGGCACGCGTGTCAATCGGAGGTCTTCCGTTCAGCGTTCCTGTTTCGTCCGGGATGGACCGTTCGGATGACGGAATTCTCGGGCTCGCTCCGGTGATCACCAAGGAGCACAACATTGACCTGCAGAACGTGACGGATATCGATCAGGACGAGCCGTTGAGTTTTTCCGCCTGGGTGTATCTTCCAAAAGACTACAAGGGCAGTGGATCGATCATTGCCCAGATGGACGTCCCTGATCGGAACAACCGGGGATGGGACTTTATCGTGCAGGACAAGAAGTTCGGCATTCATCTCGTGCACAGCTGGCCGAAGGTCGCGATGAAGGCCCTCACCGAAGATGTGCTCGAAACCGAACGCTGGCAGTTGCTGACGGTGACCTACGACGGCGAGAGCCGTTCGTCCGGGGTGCAGTTGTTCCTTGATGGCAGGAAGGTGGCCACGCGTGGCGAACAGAACAGTTTGGAGGGAAGCATTCGCACCGACCTCGATGTTCACATCGGCCGGCGGGAGGCGGGTTCCGAACTTGAGAACGTCGCGTTGCAGGATGTTCGGGTTTACCGTCGTGTGCTGGACGATGCTGAAATCAAGTCGCTCGCCGCCGCACCCCGGTTGAAGGAGTTGTTCGCGCAGGCGGACGTTGTTCTTGAAGAACCCGCCAAACCGGAACTGCCCGACGACGCCACCGACGAGCTGAAGAAATCAACCGACGAGGCTCACGCGGCGGTGGTGAAGAAATGGCAGACATGGAAGGACGACCGTGAAGCCTTGCGTGATTATTTCGAACTGGTGGAGTTTGCGCCGACACAATTGGCCGCTCGTAAACGGTTGGCGTTGATCGCCGAACGCGACCAGATTCGGGCGCGCAGCCCCTACGCGCATATCCAGTCGGAGAAGATGGATTCACAACCGATGGCGAAGGTTTTAATGCGCGGGCAATACGACAACGAAGGCACGGAACTCGAAGCGCGTACTCCCGGATTCCTGCCGCCGATGCCTGAAGGCGCGCCGAAGAACCGGCTTGGGCTTGCCCAATGGATTGTTGATCCAGAAAACCCGCTGGCCGCACGCGTCGCGGTGAACCGTTTCTGGCAGGAGCTGTTTGGCGTTGGGCTCGTGGCAACGCCGGAGGACTTTGGCGTCGTTGGAGAACCTCCCGTCAACCAACCGTTGCTCGACTGGCTCGCCGTGGAATTCGTTGAGAGCGGCTGGGACGTGAAACACCTGTTCAAACTGATGGTGAGCTCCGCCGCGTATCGGCAGGACGCGACCGTCACCGAGGACAAGCTGCTGAAAGACCGCGACAACCGGTTGCTCAGCCGTGGTCCGCGTTTCCGGATGGACGCCGAAATGTTGCGGGACTACGCGCTCGCCACGGGCGGGTTGCTGGTTCCAAAGATCGGCGGTCCGAGCGTGAAGCCATATCAACCCGAAGGGGTTTGGGAAGCCGTCGCGATGCCCGAGAGCAACACGCGGTTTTACGAACAGGATCACGGTGACGCTTTGTATCGCCGCTCCCTCTACACTTTCTGGAAACGGGCTGCGATGCCGGCCTCGATGGACATTTTCAATGCGCCCAGCCGCGAGGTTTGTACTGTGAAACGTGAGCGCACCAACACGCCTCTACAGGCGTTGGTCACGTTGAACGATCCGACCTTTGTCGAAGCCGCCCGCAAGCTCGCCGAGCACGCGCTGCTCAATAACAGCGGAAACGAAGACGCCGCCATTAACGAAATGGCTGAACGCGTCTTGCTCCGCGAATTGACGGAGGCCGAGAGGCAGATCGTGATGAACACGCTGAAAGAAATGCGTGATTTCTATGAGAGTCAACCGGAGGCCGCGAAAGAGTTGCTCTCAATTGGTGAGTCGAAAATTGACGGAAACATTCCACCGGCCCGGCTTGCCGCGCTCGCAATGGTGGCGAACCAGCTGATGAACCTTGATGAAGCACTTACGAAGTAAAGCAGTGAACACCTCGACCTACTGATATGAGTTTATTTAACGAATACGTCCGCAACGAAACGCGCCGGCAGTTTTTTGCGCGCGGGAAAAATGCCCTTGGATTTGCCGCGCTGGCTTCGCTGATGGGGCCCAGTTTGGGGAAACTGTTTGGCGAGGAAAGCTCCGCCATCTCGGGCGCGATCCTGCCGCATTTTCCGGCCAAGGTGAAAAATGTCATTTACCTGCACATGGTTGGTGGGCCGTCGCAGATGGATCTGTTCGATTACAAGCCGGAGATGAAGGAGTGGTACGACAAGGACCTCCCGGACTCGGTGCGGATGGGTCAGCGGTTGACCACCATGACTTCCGGCCAGAAACGTTTTCCGATCGCGCCGACCAAGTTCAAATTCTCGCAGGTCGGCGATTCCGGCATGTGGATGAACACCGAGCTGCTGCCCATGACCGCGAAGTGCGCGAACGACATGGCGTTCATCCGGTCGATGCACACCGAGGCGATCAACCACGAGCCCGCGATTCTCCAGATGCAGACCGGCAGCATGGTGCCTGGCAAACCATGCATCGGCAGCTGGGTCAGTTACGGGCTCGGCTCGATGAACTCGGACCTGCCCACGTTCGTCGTGCTCATCGCGGAACCGACGAACAAGGAACAGATTCAGGCGATCAGTGCGCGGCTGTGGTCGAGCGGTTTTATCTCCGGTGAACACGCGGGTGTTTCCTTCCGCAGCAAGGGCGATCCGATTCTGTTCATCAACAATCCTCCGGGCGTGCCGAACTCATTGCGGCGATCCCAGCTGGACGGGTTGCGCGCGTTGAACGAACTGACCTACGCACAGGTTGGCGATCCCGAAACACACACCCGGATTCAGCAGTACGAGATGGCGTATCGCATGCAGAAAAGCGTGCCGGAACTGACTGCGGTCAAAAACGAACCAGAGTCCACTTACAGGCTCTATGGCGAGGAGGCGAGGAAGCCGGGAACCTACGCCTTCAATGCGCTGCTCGCCCGTCGGCTCGTCGAACGCGGTGTGCGTTTCGTCCAGCTTTACCTAAACAACTGGGATCATCACGCCAATGCGGCGGGCCGGTTGCCCATGCAGTGCCAGGACGTGGATCAGGCGACCTATGGTTTGATCCAGGACCTGAAATCGCGGGGGTTGTTTGATGAGACCTTGATCATCTGGGGTGGTGAGTTCGGAAGAACGATCTACAGCCAGGGCGGACTTTCGAACGACAACTACGGTCGCGACCATCACCCGAGATGTTTCACGATGTGGCTGGCTGGCGGTGGCATCAAGGGCGGCACCGTCCACGGCGAGACCGACGAATTCAGCTACAACATTGTGAAAGATCCGGTGCATGTCCGCGATCTGCACGCCACCATCTTGAATCAACTGGGCATGGATCCGAACCGGTTCACTTACAAATATCAGGGGCTCGACCAGAAACTTGTGGGAGTGGAAGGCGAAGCAAAAGTGGTGAGGGAAATTCTGGCGTGAAGCGGGACCGCGCTTCCAGCCTGTCTTTCTCGCTCGCTCAATGGCTTGTCCGTGCTGGACGAATTGATCTGTTCTGTTAGCATTCACGGTGATGACTGGCAAGCAGCCCATCTTCAGAATCAAGACGCCCTACAAAAAATGTCGGCACTGCGGGCATCGGGTGGTGAATCCAAACGACTCAGTCTGTCCGGAGTGTCAAGTGCCCAAGGGTCATGCGGACCATGCCGTGAGCACCGCGATCATCTGGGTCGGCATCGGGGCGCTGGTCATCGTGTTTCTCTTCCTCTGGCCGAGCATCCACGAAATCATCATGGAGATCATCGACTGACGCCCCGCTCCGGTCGCAAGGGAATTTCTCATGGAAACGTCATGTTGACCTGGCCGTTTATTCAGCGGGAACTGCGGGTGCATTTGCGCCAGGAACAACACGCGTTCAGTTCACGAAATATGCTGCTGGTTGCTCCAGCAGCCGGGACATCGCGGCAGAGCCGGCACCATCTTCCACGGACCCGCAGTTCGCGAAATGGGACCTCAAAGAACGACTGTCCGCCACACCCTAGTCACGTGTTCTCAGAGAACAGAAGTTGGCTTCCTTGACAGGTCCCTGTTGCCTCATAACTGAAGGACACCGAAGGGTTTCATGGATTGGGCTTCCATTGCCTCACAACCTGGACACCGTAGCCTTTTTGGTTTTGGGTGTTTTGATTCGTGGTTGAGTTGCTCTTGGAGCGGGTTCGGAGCG
>JBDNGP010000244.1:0-5603 GCA_041689265.1 Verrucomicrobiota bacterium | reverse complement strand
CCACTGCTGGCGCACTCTCTCCTTCCATCACCATGTAACGAACCGCCTCTTTCTTGAATTCCTGGCTATGTCGTCGTCGCTTCATTTTTCAATTCTCTTTCTAAGAGAATCCCCTGTCCATTTTTTCCAGTACAGATCAAGATCATCTTGGTGGATTCGCAGGAGCGGGCAATCATGGAATGCGCGTTCGGTCGGGAATAAGACGTAGCCCTCGGAATCGGAGAGTGCGCCTAGAAAGGAGGTAAGCTGGTGATACCAAGTGCCATCGTGGCTGTAGAGAACGTGCTTGGCGGGAATGCCCCATAGCTCCTTTAGAAACTTACCTGTGATTTGCCTTGGCATGACAGTGCGCGGAGCCGCCGACAGTTATATTCGGCCAAACTCAGTTTGGCCTGGCGTGAATTGGTTTGTGGGTTCCTGCGAGATCATGCGTTGCAAATTAGCGGTTTACGGGGGGTGGCAAGTCTTTGGTTTGGCCCACGTTGAATCCGAAAAATTCCGGGCCGTTTCATCGCACCCAGGACTTGGTAGGGCGTATCGCTACCCGCCCCACGCTTTCAAACACTCCCTAAATCGTCGCTCGCACTTTCTTCACTCCCTCACACATGTTGATCAGCTTTTTCTTCGCGGCCCAGCGGGCGGTCTGGCTGAGTCCGCAATCGGGGGCGAAGGAGAGCCGGTCGGCAGGTGCGTATTTCAAGCAGGCTTTCACGCGTTCGGCGACGTCGTCCGCAGTTTCTATGTAGTAGCTCTTCACGTCGATGATGCCGACGGCAACATCGCAGCGTTTGGTGATCTGTTCGAGGATTTCGAGTTCCGCGAATTCACGACTGGCCATCTCGACGTGGATCTCGTCGACCTTCATGTCGAGGAACGCCGGGAACATCGGGGCGTATTTGCGGAGCCCGACGGCGTGTCCCTTGAAATTGCCAAAGCAGAGATGGGTGGAAAGATGGCATTTGCCGACGATCGGCTCGACCGTGCGGTTGAAGATTTCAACGAACTTCTTCGGATCCTCGCGATGCGCGTAGCAACTCATCGATGGTTCATCCACGGTCAGCTCCGTGCAACCGGCTTCCACGAGCGCGACCAGTTCGTCCTGCACGAAAGGCAGCAACGCCTCGGTCAACGCGTAGCGATCGGGATATTGTTGATTGGGAATCAGCCGTCCGCTGAGCGTGTAGGGACCGGGAACGCTGGCTTTTAAAACCGGCTTGTGCGCGGCGCCCGCCACCATCGGCGCGGCCAGCCGTTTGAGCCGTTCAAAATCCTCAACGGCACCGAGGCCGCGCGATGCCTTGAGTTCGCCGGTGACCTGGTGTTTGCCGCGTTGATCGTGAGCCGGCGGACCGAACAGACGCGGCGGTGATGATTCAAGATCAATGCCCTCGAAGAATCCGTAAAAGCTCAGGTTGAAATCGAGCCGGGTTTGTTCGCCATCCGTGACCACGTCGAGACCGGCGTTGATCTGATCATGGAGCGCGGCGACCACCGCGTCTTCGACCATTTCCTCCCGGTCGTTTTCACCGAAGCGTTCGAGATTCTGGCAGGCGAATTCCAGCCAGGACGGAAACGGATAGCTGCCGATAACGGTGGTGCGAAGTGGTTGATCTTTCATTGTTTTTGAAAGGGTATCCAAACAGGGTTGGCTTTGAAAAGCCCGGCGATGAAAACGTTTTCGCCCGGCTAAAACCGTTCGCCGACCTCGTCAGTCGAAAATCACGGTGCGGTTTCCGTTCAGGAAGACACGGTCCTCCAGAACCAGCCGGAGCGCTTTCGAGAGCGCACGGCGTTCGACGTCACGTCCGGCACGGGCGAGATCCTGGGCGCTGTGTGTGTGGTCCACCGGCAGGATTTCCTGCACGATGATCGGCCCCGCATCGAGTTCGTTGCTGACGAAGTGCGCTGTCGCGCCGATGATTTTCACGCCGCGCTCAAAGGCCTGATGGTAGGGGCGCGCGCCGATGAACGCCGGGAGGAAGGAGTGGTGGATGTTGATCATCCGCGCGGGGAATTTTTCCACAAATTCCGGACTCAGCACCCGCATGTATTTCGCTAGGACGAGGTAGTCCGGTTCGAAAGGTTCGATGAGATCAAGCAGCGCTTGCTCGTGTGCGCTGCGATCATTGCTTGTGACCGGGACGTGGAAAAACGGCAGGTTGAACTTTCGCACCAGCTCGCCGAGTTGTTCGTGATTGCTGATGACCGCCAGGATGTCGGCGGTGAGCTCGTTGTATTCATGGCGGATGAGAAGATCAGCCAGGCAATGGTGCTCTTTTGAAGCGAGCACGACGATCCCGGGTCTGCCAGACTTGACGAGTTTGATGGTCGCGTCCTCGGGCAGCAGGGTTCGCGATTCGGTCAGCACAGAAGGCTCGTCGATCTCGCCGACAAACTCCGTCCGCATGAAGAAGCGTTTGGTGTCGGGATCGGCGAATTCGTGGTTCACGAGGACGTTGCAACCGTATCGGTAGAGAATTCCCGTGATGCGATAGACCAGACCGGTTTTGTCGCCGCTTTGAATCAATAGACGCCAGTGGTGCATCGCCGGAGATGGTGCGTGAACTTCGCAACGGACGCAAAGCTTGAAGTGGGTCGAGGGGAGTTTTCAGTTTCAAGTGTTCAGTGGGCACCGACCACTGATTCCTGCGCGCCTTTTTTGGACCCGTTGCTGAACCAGGTGCCGCGGAACCGATCAGGCGGATTCCGAGGAGGTAGGGTGGCGCCGATTCCGTTCGATCGCGGCGCGAAGTTCTTCGATCTTCACCGGCTTGCTCAGATAATCGTCCATGCCGGCGGCGAGGCATTTTTCGCGATCGCCCTCCATCGCGTTGGCGGTCATGGCGATGATACCGACAGGCGATTTGTCGGTGCGTTTTCGAAGTTCGCGGGTCGCTTCGTAGCCGTCCATCTCCGGCATCTGGCAGTCCATAAGAATGATGTCGTAGCAATCCTTCTCCTGCGCGTTCAGCGCTTCCAGACCGTTGTTCACGATCACTGCGGAGTGACCGAGTTTCTTCAACAACCCGATGGCCAGCTTCTGGTTCACGATGTTGTCCTCCGCGACCAGGATCTTGATGTTGGAAGCCGCCGCAGGACTGGCGGCGGCAATGATCGGGGTCATGGCGGCGGGTTTTGGAACCGACGTGACTGTGGTGGAATCAACCTCCACAACCTGGCCCATCAGGCGGGAGAGGCAGGTCCGCAGTTCCTTCTCGCGAACGGGTTTGATCAGGCAGGCTTCGAGTCCGGCGATCTGGAGTGACGCGGGTGAAAGACGCTGCCCCATCGACGTCAGCATGATCAGCTTGATGGGACCGATCAGGGGGTCCTGCTTGATTGCTTTGGCCAGCTCCAGACCGTCCATTCCCGGCATCATCATGTCGAGGATCGCGATGTCGACGTTGCCGCCGTTCTCGTAGGTTTCGCGTAATGAAGCCAGCGCGAGTCCGGGATCCGCGATACTGGTGCTCTGCATGTTCCAGCCTCGCGTGTGATGCTCAAGTATCCGCCGGTTGGTCTCGTGATCATCCACGATGAGGACGTGCTTGTTATGGAGCTCGCCCGGAATGACGACCCGGCTGCTCTCACTCTCGGGCTGCAGTTTGAGTTTGACGCTGAACCAGAACGTCGAACCGCGGCCTTCCTGGCTGATGACACCAATATCGCCCCCCATGATCTGCGAAAGTTTCTTGCTGATCACCAGCCCGAGTCCGGTGCCGCCGTACTTGCGGGTCGTGCTGCCGTCAGCCTGGCTGAACGCGGCGAAGAGTTTCTTCTGTCCTGCCGGGGAAATGCCGATTCCGGTGTCGCGCACCTCGAAGCGCAGTTCAATGTCGTCGTCCTGCTGGTCGACGAATATGACCTGGACGAACACCTCGCCCTCGTCCGTGAACTTGATGGCGTTGCCGATGAGGTTGATGAGGATCTGCCGGATCCGGTGCGGATCACCTTTTAACACGTACGGAACGTCATGGTGAATGAGATTCGTAAGTTCGAGGTTCTTTGACTGGGCGCGCTCGGACAGCAGTTCCAACGTGATGCCGACCAGTTCGCGGACGTCGACGTCGATCTCCTCCAGATCGAGCTTGCCGGCTTCGATCTTCGAAAAATCCAGGATGTCGTTGATGATTGTGAGCAGAGCTTCCGCGCTGATCTTGACGGTGTTGATGTAGTCACGCTGTTCGTCGTTGAGCTCCGTGTCGATCATCAGGTTGGTGAACCCGATGATGCCGTTCATCGGCGTGCGGATTTCGTGGCTCATATTGGCCAGGAATTCACTCTTGGCACTGCTCGCCGACTCCGCGGCGAGCGCCATCTGGCGGGCGTGCGAGACGGCTTCCTCCAGCTGGTCGTTGGTGGAGGTAAGTTCGCGGTTGTAGGCTTCGGCGACCTGTTTCGCGATCATCATCTCCTTCTCCGCCTTTTTCTGGGGCGTGATGTCCCAGAAGATCCCCTGCATGCCGATGATTTCCTCCTGCGCGTTGAAGACGGGAGTCTTGATGGTCCGGAAGTAAACCATGTGCCCGCGTTTGCCACGATAGGACAGCTCGGTTTCGACGGTTTTGGCCGTACTCATCACCCGCATATCGTCCACCTGATTTTTAAGGGCGAGCTCCGGCGAAAGGATCGCGTCGTCCCGGCTGCCGACGATTTGAGGAACCGTTTTTCCAGTGGTGCGGCAGAAGAGCGCGTTGCCGAAGGTGAACCGTCCGTTGATGTCTTTCCGGTAGATGTTCACCGGCTGGCTGTCGACCAGCGACTGATAAAGCGACTCGGACTGACGCAGTTGGTCGACGACGCGTTTGCGATCCACGATCTCGTTCTCGAGTTCCTTCGTGCGTTCACGAACCCGCAGTTCCAAGTCCTGCTGGGCGAGGAGCAGTTCGCCGTCGCGATGTTCGATCTGGGAGAGCATCTCATTGAACCCGTCGTACAGTTTTCCCAACTCGTCGTTGCTTTGTCGGCTGACGCGGATTGAGTAATTTTTCCTACCCGCAACATGCTCCGTAACCCGCGCGAGTTCGAGGATCGGCGCAGTGATGAACGTTTGCAGTTTTAATGAGGTGAATACGGCGACCGCTGTGGCGAGCAGGAGAATGAGCAACGTGCTCGCCGCGAGATCGCGGAGCCGTTCGGTCATCTCCTGAAGGTCCGACTCGAGATAGAGCGTGCCAACGATCTCCCCTTGGTTTTCCACCGGATGGAAGAGACGCAACGAGTCGCTGGACAGCTCATAACCCGTCGAGCCGGACCGGGCGGGCAGCGGATGATCAGGCTGGTCAACCCGTCGATAGGCGGCGAAGAGCGTGCCATTTGTGCGGTAAAGTGCGGCGGCGACGATCTCGTTCTTTGCCGCAAGCGAAGCCAGCAGCGTCTCCTCCGCGTCGTTTGAATAATCCATCAACAAGAGGAAGGGGGCGTTGTCAGCGACGATTTTTGCGAGCACCTGCATCTCCCTAGGCTTGGAATCCCGCATGTGGAGAACCTCCATGACCGCCACCGTGATGAGCGTGACTAGCAGCGCGAGGCTGGTCGTGGCCATGATGATGCCCATCAACTTCTGCTTGATCGGGAGGTTGGCGAGCATTTGCGATCTCATT
>JBDNGP010000243.1:0-19984 GCA_041689265.1 Verrucomicrobiota bacterium | reverse complement strand
CAGACGATAACGACGCAGTCTGAGTGCATTTGCAATGACGCTGACGGAACTGAAGCTCATCGCGGCACCGGCGATCATCGGGCTTGCCGACAGTCGCGACGATCCATAGCCTTCAGCATCTATGGCGAGTGCTGCTCAAATTAAAGCCCTTCTCCAAAGCCACGCCGATGGCGATGAATCGCGATTTTTTGCTGTCGGATTACAAGTGGCAGCGGCGGAGGCGCGCAAAGGCCACCCGGATCTCGCAAGAGAACTCCGAGACATCATGGAGAAGAACCGAAAGCGTGAGACTCAGCAAACGGCTCGCGAAAACTTGCTGCACATCGCGCAGCCACAAGACGAAGTGGCAGACCTGTTGAGTGTCCGCCAATCTGGGACGCGGCTTTCCGACCTGATTTTGGATGAGGCAGCAGGTTCTCATGTGCGCCGGGTGCTGCACGAACAGCAACACCTCGACAAGTTGAAGTCCCACGGGCTTCGCCCTCGCCAAACATTGCTTCTCACGGGCCCCCCAGGTTGTGGCAAGACGCTCACTGCATCAGCCATTGCTGGAGAGCTTGGCCTGCCTCTTTTTATCGTCCGGCTGGAGAGCTTGATGACCCGCTATCTCGGCGAAACTGCGTCAAAGCTAAGGCTCATTTTCGATGCGGTGGAGAAAACCCGTGCTGTCTATTTGTTCGATGAGTTCGACTCCATCGGCATCGCGCGCGGTTCGGAGAACGATGTCGGTGAAATGCGCCGTGTCCTGAACAGCTTTCTTGTCTTCGTGGAAAATCACCGGGGCAACAGCGTAATCATCGCCGCTACGAATCACGGTCACTTGCTCGACCATGCGCTTTATCGCCGGTTCGACGACCTCATCGAACTCGGAATGCCGAATGTGGAGCTGGCCGAACGCACGCTCCGCGAACGACTGGCCGGTCAAAAGGCTCCACGCCTTGCCTACGCGAAACTCGCTGCGGCGGCAGAGGGGTTGAGCTTCGCGGAAATCACACGGGTGTGTGAGGAGGCGATCAAGGACATGCTCCTCCACGACAAGAAAAGCCTCACTACGGAAGCATTGCTGCGAATCATCAGTGAGCGGCGGTTGTTTTTGGATAGGCGGAATGCGCAGTAAACCCGATGCCCGGTGAAGCACCAGTAGTTCTGCGCCATCTTGATTTTCGGGGAGGGCGAAGCAGCAGCCATACACGGCAAAAGGAAGCGGCGGAGGTAGCGCATTCAGCATTGTCGCCCGCCAACGCGCGACCCATGCGGCAAGATTGAGTGGCGAACTGCAAGCGGCCCAATTGGAATCCGAACGCCTTCGGCTTTCGCAGGAACTTGCGCCATATCAGGAAGACGCTGGAGTCAATTTGGAGATCCGTGGAGTGGCCGGTTACCCACTCTCGGTTGAGCTTTTCGATGCAGCTCCCAATCGAGGTGTCGCGCTGAAAAACGTGCGGCAGGAGGAGGTCACGCTCGCCGACGGCAGCAAGGAAACGACGACGATAGCCACGGTGTTTGTGCTGCACGGCAAACTCTCGTTCCTCGCGAAACGCATCGAAGATTATGCCGCCGAGCGCCAGACCGTGATCGCGAAGGGAAAGCGCGCCGGGCAGGTGATTAAGTTGGACCACGAGCCGCTCATCGCGAACATCGAGTCCATCGGCATCGCGGCGATTGAGGCGTTCTGGACTTCGCGCCATCCGCTGCCAGGCATGGATGTGGAGACATGGTGGGAAGTGTGGGTCCGGGTCAGCACGGAAGCGGAGCGATCCCGCCACGAAGACGCGGTGATGGCTGAAACCGACCGCCTCGGGATGGAACGCAGGCGCGACAAGCTCGTACTTCGGGAAAACACGGTCTTTCTCATCAAGACCTCGCGCCGCGCGCTCGCGTCCGCGACGGCAATTTTGAACTTTGTGAGCGAGCTGCGACATCCCACGCTCACGGCGCAGTTTTTCATCGAGCAGACTCCCGCCGAACAGCAACAGTGGGTCGCCAATCTCCTCTCTCGCGTTCAGATTCCCGCAGATGATGCGCCCGCCGTTTGCGTCCTCGATACCGGCGTGAACCGCGGGCACCCGCTGCTGGCCGACATTTTGGCGGAGAGCGACCAAGGCACCGTGCGCGAAGAGTGGGGAAAGGATGACCATCATCCGACAGGCCACGGAACACCGATGGCCGGACTCGCTGCCTACGGTGACCTCACGCCATTGCTGGAAGGCAGCGCTCCGGTGGCCCTCGCGCATCGTCTCGAATCCGTAAAAATCCTGCCTCGCGTCGGAACGAACGAACCGGAGAACTACGGACCAATCACCCAGGCGGCCATGTCCATCGCGGAACACAATGCGCCGCAGCGAAAACGGGTTTTCGCACTCGCAGTGACCGCCAGCGACGCAGAAGACTTCACCGAGAGTGGCAAGCCAAGCGCGTGGTCTGCGGCACTCGACAGCCACGCATCGGGAGCAATGGAGGACGACGAGGTAAAGCGCCTCATCTGCGTGAGTGGAGGAAATACGTGGCTCGAAAACAGCGCGCAGTATCCCAGCCTGAACCACCTTACTTCCTTCGGAGATCCGGCCCAATCGTGGAACGCCATCACGGTCGGTGCCTACACCGACAAGGACATCGTGACGGACGAAAACGGGAATTTGTTGCCGGATGCCCGCATTGCCCCACGCGGCGGACTCTCGCCTTACAGCGCCACCACCTGTCTCTGGACTTCCAAAGAGTCGCGACAGTGGCCGCTCAAGCCAGACGTTGTTTTCGAGGGCGGCAACATCGCGGACGACGCAGCGGGGAATCCAATCGAACACGACAGCCTTTGCCTGCTTTCGACCCATTCCAGAATTCAGATGCGGCTTTTCGCGCCGTTCTGGGCCACGAGCGCCGCCACTGCGCTCGCAGCCAGATTAGCTGCGCAAGTTCAGGCGAGCTATCCGTCGTTTTGGCCGGAGACTGTCCGGGCGCTCATGATCCATTCCGCCGACTGGACCGACGAAATGAAGCGCGGCGCGAAGCTGCACATCAAAGGCGACGTCCAGCATATCATCCAACGCTACGGCCACGGAGTCCCCGACTTGACTCGTGCATTGTCCTGCGCTCGCAGCCGGGCGACACTCATTTGTCAGGACGCGCTCCAGCCATTCGAGAAGACGAAGGACGGCATCAAGACGAAGGACATGATGCTCTATCGGATGCCTTGGCCGAAAGACCTGCTCCAAGCTCATAGCCACACGGAGGTCCAGTTGCGTGTCACGCTCTCCTACTTTGTCGAACCGAATCCCGGCTCGCGAATAGTGTCGTCGAAATATCGTTACGCAGGCTGCAACTTGCGATTCGCAGCGCAAACGCCGACGGATAAATCACTCAAGAACTTCATCGCGCGGGTCTCGGACGCCATTTCGGAAGATGACAAAGAAGCCTACGAATCGCCGGGAGACGTTAGCGACGGCTGGGTGCTCGGCGACAATTTGCGCCGACGCGGCTCGCTTCACTCCGACACGTGGCTCGGCACCGCTGCGCAACTGGCGGCAAGGGAACACCTCATTGTGTTCCCTGTGAATGGCTGGTGGCGACTTCGGACCCAACACAAGCGATATAACCATCGCATCCGCTACTCACTCGTCGTTACCCTAGAAACAGTTGGTGCAGATCTCGACATTTTCACGCCAATTCAGACAGCCGTGCTGCAGTCAATCAGTGTGTGATCGCCGCACAAACGTTTTTAATGACTAAAGCTTTGTGCGCCGCAACCGCAAGGCATTCGCGATCACGCTGACCGAACTGAAACTCATGGCGGCACCAGCGATCATCGGGTTTAACAAGAGTCCGAAGAACGGGTAGAGCAGTCCGGCGGCGATCGGGATGCCGGCGGCGTTGTAGATGAACGCGAAGAACAAGTTCTGCCGGATGTTGCGCATCACGGCCCGGCTCAACTGGATGGACTTCACGATGCCGGACAAATCACCTTTAACGAGCGTGATGCCCGCGCTTTCAATCGCGACGTCGGTGCCGGTGCCCATGGCGATCCCGACATCAGCGGCGGCGAGTGCCGGGGCGTCGTTGATGCCATCGCCCGCCATCGCCACGACCGCGCCCTTCGACTTCAATTCTTTCACGATTCGTTGCTTGTCTTCCGGCGTGACGCCGGCGTGGACTTCGTCGATGCCGAGTTCCTTCGCCACGGCGCGGGCGGTCTGCTCGTTGTCGCCGGTACACATGATGATCTTGATTCCCAGACCATGAAGCTGACGAATGGCGTCCGGCGTGGATTCTTTGATCGGATCGGCGATGGCGATGAGTCCGATCACATCGGAATCCTTCGCCACCCAGACCACGGTGCGCGCTTGCTTCTGAAGCTCGTCCGCGTGTGATTTGAGGTCATCGGTGGAAATGCATTTGTTGTCTTCCAGAAACGCCAATTTGCCAACGCGAATAACGTTGCCGTCCACTTTGCCGGTGACGCCACCCGCAGTCGTGGATTCAAAACCTTCCGGCGAACCGAGTTCAATTTCGTTCTCTTTTGCGGCATCAACAATCGCGCGGGCCAGCGGATGTTCGCTCTGTTGCTCGAGTGCAGCCGCGAGTCGGAGAAGATTCTTTTCCTCATCCCGGTAGGGTGATGCTCCTGCGGAGCCCTGACTCGATCCGGTTTTCAGACCTCGGCTCTCGGAATCCTCGGTTTGAGCCTCCTCACGTCGGCTGCTACCAGTGCAGACGATCTCCACCACCTTCGGCTTCCCCGCCGTCAATGTTCCGGTCTTGTCCGTGATCAGGTGGGTCACCTTTTCGGTGCGTTCCATGGCTTCGGCGTTCTTCACCAGAATACCCGACTGCGCTGCACGGCCGACGCCGACCATGATCGACATCGGCGTGGCCAGTCCGAGCGCGCACGGACACGCGATGATCAGGACGGCAACCGAGTTCACGAGCGCAAACGCCATCGCCGGTGCCGGACCCCAGATCGCCCAGACGACAAACGTGATCAACGCCGAAACGAACACGGCGGGAACGAACCACGCGGCCACGCGGTCCACCAGGTTCTGGATTGGTGCCCGGCTCCGCTGCGCCTCGGAAACCATGTGAACGATCTGCGCCAGCATCGTATCGCCGCCGACCTTCTCCGCCTTCATCAGAAAGGAACCGGTCTGATTGACGGTTCCGCCAATGACTTCGGCGCCCGACGTTTTCTCCAACGGCAACGGTTCGCCGGTGAGCATGGATTCGTCGATGTTGCTCTTGCCTTCAATGATCTCGCCGTCGATCGGCACCTTTTCGCCCGGACGCACGCGCAACTGATCCCCCGCTTTGATCTCGTCAATCGCGACGTCCTCTTCCTTACCATCGCGGACCCGGTGCGCGGTTTTCGCCCCGAGTTCAAGCAACGCCTGAACCGCCTTGCCCGTGCGGCTTCGTGCGCGCGACTCGAGCAATTGTCCTAGCAACACCAATGTGACGACCACCGCCGCTGCTTCAAAATAGAGACCGACTTCCCCGTGATGCCGAAACGAATCGGGAAACAGATGCGGCGCAAGCACCGCCACCGCGCTGAAAATGTAGGCCGCGCCGACACCCGCCGAAATCAGCGTGAACATGTTCGGACTGCGGTTGATGATCGAGTTCCAGCCGCGCTGAAAAAACATCCACCCGGCCCAGAGCACCACCGGTGTGCTGAGCGCGAACTCCAACCACTTGCCGACGCGATGCGGAATCCACTGCTCAAGATTCAGGCCGGGAACCATCTTGCCCATCGCCAGAAAAAACACCGGCACCGTCAACGCGGCCGCGATCCAAAACTTGCGACTCAGCGACCGCGTCGCCGCCGCTTCCTCATCGCCGCCATCCCCCGTCGATTTGGGTTCCAGATCCATCCCGCACTTCGGGCACGAACCGGGGTGGTCCTGCTCGATCTCTGGATGCATCGGGCAGGTCCAGATCGTTTTGCTCTTCGTCTTCGCGGCGGGATTACGTTCCAGCGGCATGCCGCACTTGGAGCAGTCGCCCGGCTTGTCCGATTCCACGCCGGGACACATCGGGCAGTAATACGCGGCGCTGGATTTGGGTGGAACGGCGTGGGACGAATGGTCGTGATGTGGGTGATGTTCGTGTCCGCCTTCATCTTTCTTCGTGGAGCAGCAGGAAGGTTTCGCCGCCGCAGCCTGCACGTCGTGTTCCAGAAATTTTGTCCGGCAATGGTCCGAGCAAAAGTAGTGGGTCTCGCCGTCCCGCTCGGCCTTCAGCGCCGTCGCCTCATCCACTTCCATTCCGCAAATGGGGTCTGTCTTCATAGTATATTCGGTAGTTTCTCCGCGACTGGTTTCACTACAGGACCCTTCCCACCAATGCGCCGACACCGGCCGTGATCACCATCGCCAGTGCTCCCCAGAAAGTCACCCGAACGGCTGCCTTTCCCATCGGAGCTCCACCGGCCCTCGCGCCCGACGAACCCATAAATGCCAGGAACAACAGGGACGCTCCAGGCACCGTCCACACCAGTGACGCTTGCGGCGCCACCACGACGACAAGGAGCGGCATCACCGCTCCCACCGCAAACGTGCCCGCAGAGGCGAGTGCAGCCTGCACGGGGCGGGCGCTCAATTCCTCCGATATCCCGAGTTCATCCCGTGCGTGAGCACCCAACGCATCATGATCCATCAATTGAATGGCAACCTGTCTGGCCAGTTCGGGATCGAGACCGCGCTTCACGTAAATTTCACTGAGCTCCTGCTGTTCGTGATCGACATAGGTCGCCAGTTCCCGGCGTTCACGATCCAGATCCGCCAGCTCAGTGTCAGCTTGTGAACTGACCGATACGTACTCGCCAGCGGCCATGGACATCGCCCCCGCGACAAGACCCGAGATCCCGGCGAGCAGAATGTTCCCACGAGTCGCCTCCGCAGCGGCAAAACCAACGATCAAGCTCGCGGTTGACACAATGCCATCGTTGGCCCCCAGAACGGCGGCGCGCAGCCATCCGGTGCGGTGGGTGAAGTGACGTTCGGGGTATCTCATGGTACAACGGTCAGTTGAATTCTTGGCGATAACGATGACGGCGGCAGCGCAAATTCACACGCCGCCGCCGGTCATTGAAACTGACTATTTCTTGTCGTCCGCTTTCTGGGCTTCGGCGATCTTCGTCATGTACTTGGCGGGTTCTTTTTTGAAATCCGCCAGACAGTCAGTGCAACAGAGCTTCACCTGCTGACCTTCGTAGGCGAAGACGTAGGGTTTGCCGTGGTCGAATTCGTCACCGGACACCACGCAGGTTTTCAGGGTGTAGGGTTTGGCGTCGGCCTCTGCCTTGGCGAGCTTCTTCATGTAACCGGCCTTGTCGGCGTTGTAGTCTTTCACGCAATTCTTGCAGCAGAACTTGATCTCCTGGCCGTCCACAACCATGACGATTGGCTTGCCCATCGAGTCCAGTTTTTCTCCGGAGATCAAGCAGGTCGCGGCTGGATACGGTTTTGCTTCCGCGTCCTTGTGCGCCTTGTGGTCGTCGTGTTTTTCGTCGGCGCGAAGGCTCAAAGTTCCGGCGGCCAGGCCGGTGAGCAGCAGCGCGGTGAGCAGGTGTTTGTTTAACTTCATATGTTTTGTCTTTCGTTTGTTCTTCGGTTCGTTTCGTACCGTCGTTCCGACGGTAAAATATGTATTCAGACCGGCGGCCTAATGAATTTTGATCCGTGCGGTCACTTCGTTCTGCGCGAGCAACGGTGTGTTCGCTGAAGGTAGGACGCACCAGGGATCGTTTGGATTCCGCAAAACCGTCGACGTATTTGGCAGAGCTTCCGGCAATTGGATTCCGTCCCGTCGCAGGTCCGCAACGGGCGCGATTTCAGCGAGTGTCCCGGGCGGTGATTTGTACCAACCCGGATCCGATCCGTCGGCAGGGAGTTCTTCGCGAACCTTCAAAAGCGTGAACATCCCGCCCATGGTGATGTAGTCGTGCTGACCGGGCGCGCCCACCATGGGGATGCTGTTCGGTGGCACGGCCATGCCCATGTCACCCATGTCCCCCATGCCGTCCTCGCCCATGACCATGTAGCCGGGAATGAGTTTGCGGATCTTCTGGCTGAGGCCGCTCGAATCAATGCCGATGACGTTGCCAAATTCGTGCCCCATCTGGTTCATAACGTGATGCAGCATGTGACAATGCATTACCCAGTCGCCCGGCGCATCCGCGACAAACTCGACGGTGCGCGTGCTGCCAGTCGGTACGTGGACGGTGGTTTCCGGCCATTGCCCCGCCTCAGGAATTTCCCCGCCGTCGGTCTCCGTCACTTTGAAATAATAGCCGTGCAGGTGAATCGCGTGATGGCTCATCGTGCTCAAATTTCCGATGCGGATTCTCACCCGGTCGCCCACTTTTGCCACCAGCGACTCAGTGCCGGGGAATGCCCGCCCGTTCATCGTGAAGATGTTGAAGTCCGTCATCTCATTCGGGTCCGGACGCCGCGCACCAACCTCGACTTTCCACTCGCTCAACATGATCGCGTAGTCGCGGTCCGGAAGGGGTTTCGACGGAGCTTTCGGATGGATGACAAAGAGGCCGATCATGCCGAGCTGCATCTGCGTCATCTCGTCGTGATGCGAATGATACATCAACGTCCCATGTTGCTTGAGCGTGAACTCATACTTGTAAGTTTCGCCCGGTTGAATCGCCTTTTGCGAAACACCGCCCACGCCGTCCATGCCGCTGGGCAAAAGAACACCGTGCCAGTGAATCGTCGTGGGGGCACTCAGCCGGTTGGTCACGTAGATGCGCACGTGATCGCCCTCGACCGCCTCGATCGTCGGACCGTGGACACGGTCGTTGTAACCCCAGCATTCGGCGACAAGCCCGGCGGAGAACTCATGCATCACCGGTTCCGCGATGAGATGAAACACCTTCACGCCGTCCACGATTTTCCACGGCAACGTAAGCCCGTTTGGGGTAATGACCGGCCGGTAGCCCTTCCAGTCCGAAGGAGGGACAAAAGGCGTGGTGGCGCCGGTGCTGACAGCGTTCATGGCGGGTTCAGCTGCCTGCGCGGTCGGCATCATGCGGGCGAGCAGCGCGCCCCCCGCAGCAGCGGCGGTTCCGGAGAGAAAATTGCGTCGATTAGCTTTCATAGAATGAGTGTTGGTTTCGATGGTAAGGCTTTTTCAGGCGGACCCTTTGGCTTCGTCCTCGCAACGGTTTACTTCGATGGTGAGATGGACGAGCTCTTCATGCACCCGCAGCAGGTGCTTGTAGTGTTCAGGAGATTTCGGCTCATGCGCCACCACGCTTGCAATGGCGGAAAATTTGCCTGAACCCACCTGCCAGACATGAAGATCGGCGATACGGGTGTCGCCGTCCTGCTCCAATGCTTCGTGAATTTCGTCGTGCAGATGCGGCGCCGTTCGACCATCCAGCAATACCTCGCTGGTATTCTTGAGCAGACCATAGGCCCACACGGAAATGACCACCGAACCAACGATGCCCATCATCGGATCAAGCCAGTTCCACCCAAAATATTTTCCGCCCACCAGCGCAACAATCGCCGTGACGGAGGTCAGGGCGTCCGCGAGCACGTGCATGTAGGCCGCCTTGAGATTGTGATCGGCATGCCCCTTGTGCCCGTGATGGTGATCATGATGATGGCCGTGGTCATGGTGATGATGATCCTTCAACAGCCACGCGCTAATCAGGTTTACCACGAGGCCGGCGACCGCCACCAGGATGGCTTCATCAAAGCGAATGGCAACCGGATGCCACAGGCGTTGAGCCGACTCCCACGCCATGAACAAGGCAACCAACGCCAGCACGATGGCGCTGGTATATCCGCCCAGATCTCCGACCTTGCCCGTACCGAAGGTGAACCGACTGTTGCCGGCGTGCCGGCGAGCGTAGGAGTAGGCGAAGACCGTGATGCCAAACGCAGCCACATGGGTCGCCATGTGCCAGCCGTCGGCGAGCAGCGCCATCGAACCACTGAGAATTCCAAAGACAATTTCGACAACCATCATGACCAGCGTCAGCACCATGACGCGGCGGGTGTTGCGCTCACCATGTTCGACGGGTTGATGGAAATCGTGGTTGTGCCGCCACTGTTGAAGATGTTCGGAATGCATATGGTTAATTTCCGTGATTATGTTCGTGCTGCGGCATCTCCGCGTCCGTCGCCGACATTGGAGATGTCATGGGTGAAACGTTCGTTGTCAGGCTGCCACCAACGGCGCGTTCCAGTTTCGCACGGGCGATCCAATAATCGCGCAAGGCCTCGATGGTGGCCTGTTCCTCCTGCTGCTCGCGTTCCTTGGCCATCAGCAGGGCATAGCTGCTTTTCTGCATGGCGTTGTACTGGAGGAGCCATTCGTGCAGGATCATCTGGCGCTGCGGAAGGAGTATCCGTTGGTGATAATCCGCCACGTCGCGCGCGGTGATGAGTGTGTCGCGCGCTTCGCGAACTTCGGAACGAATGTTGATCGCGAGTGCCTCGAAATGACGTTGCGCCCGACGATACTCCGCCTCGAGATGCGCGACCTGTCCCTGCCCCTGATCGAACAGCGGTATTTCCAGGGCGAGCGACGGGCCGACGAGCCATGAGCGGTCCAGATCGCGTTCGGCATCTACGCCGACCGACACGCCGGGAAGATAGCGAAAGTCTTTCTTCAACTTCAGCGCGCCCGCGATGGCAATCCCTTCGCCGCGCGCCGCCGCGAGATCCAGCCGTTGATTGATGGCGATAGCTTCGAGATGTTCGAGCTGCGGTTCCTCCTCCGGCAACGATGGGAGCGCGTCCGAGATCTGCCACGCGATCTGATTTCCCCATAATCCCAGCAGCCGGTTGAGCCGTTCCCGATTGGAACGGACCTGCGCCTCGGCCAACGCCAGGTCCAGCCGCGATTCGTTGTAGGCGGCCCGCTGGGTGTGCAATTCGAGATCATTAATATTGCCCGCGTCGTGTTGACGCACCGCCAGATCGGCCGCCGCTTCGTTCACTTCGACGATGATGCTCAATCGTTCCACAAACTGCTGTTGCGCCTGCCCGGTGAAAAACGCCTTCCTCACCTCTTCGTTCAGTTTGAGAACTTCGTGGGCGACGCGCAGTTTCGTGCTTTCAAGATTCTGCGCTGCGATCTTCTTCCGCGCGGGCAGCATGATGAGGTCGAGAAGATTCTGGGCGAGCGTGTACTCCGCGTTCACACCGGGAATTGCGGAAGCCGGCATTTTCCAGGTGCCGACGAACTCCGGATTTTTCAGACGTGACGCCTGGCCCAGCTCCGCCTGCGAGATGCCGATGGACTCGAACTCCGCCTGCAACGTCCGGTTGTTCAGCAACGCGATGCGGACGCAGCTGTCCGCCGTCAGGTTTGTTCGGAGCAGTTCGGCCACGGCTGTTTCAATTTCAGCGCGCACGGCGTCATCACGCATCCAGCGTAATTCCTGTCCGGTGCGGGTCGAGACCTGTCGGCCCACGTCATCAAAGGCAGCCTGTGGATTGGTACTCGTGCAACCGGCCAGCACCAGCGGCAACGCGACGAAGAAAGGGAACAGCTTTATCATCGGTGTCATTTCGGTTCCTCCGCTTTGGGTTGCATTCCGCGCATCCCGTGGTCGGGTTGATGTTCCGCTGCGGGCTCGCTGTCCGAGTTTGCAATCATCGGATCAGTGCCAGTCATGAGTGCTGGCACCGGCGGCGGAAACGCACCTTCCGCCGCGTGGGCATTGGCCGGGTGCGTGGTTGATGCCTCCGGCGATCGCGGCATGCTGGTGCAACCGACAAAGCCGGCGGCCAACAATGTAACGAGAATGTTCAATTTGGGTTTCATGGTTCGTTTGCTGCGTGGCCGCAACGTGTGACGCTATTCCGCTTTTGATGATTTACTTTCATGTCGTCATGAACTGGCCAGTCCAACATCGGAGGGAGTCGCCATTCGAAATTCTATTTCCTTCACAGCGCAGTACAGCACGGGGACGACGAACATGGTGAGGAGGACGATGATCATTCCGCCAAAGGTCGGGATGGCCATGGGCATCATGATATCGGAACCACGGCCGGTGGAACTGAGCACCGGCAAGAGCGCGAGCACCGTGGTGGCCGCGGTCATCAAACATGGGCGCACGCGGCGGAGCCCGGCCTCAATGGTGGCATGGCGGATCGCGATTTTTGTTTTGGGCTTTTCCTCGGCAAATTTTTGATCGAGATACGTGGCCATGATCACCCCGTCGTCGGTGGCAATGCCGAACAGCGCGAGGAATCCAACCCAGATGGCGACGCTCAGATTGATGGTGTGGACGTTGAACAGGTCGCGCAGGTTCGAGCCAAACATGGAGAAGTTCAGGAACCAGTCCTGGCCGTATAGCCACAGCATGAGAAATCCACCGGACCACGCCACGAAGATGCCGCTGAAGACGAGCATTGATGTGATCGTGCTTCGGAACTGAAGGTAAAGAATCAGAAAGATCGCGAACAACGCCAGCGGCACGACGACCATCAGCTTCTTGGTGGCGCGCACCTGATTCTCAAAATTGCCGCTGAACGTGTAGCTCACGCCGGCCGGAATCGTGAGCCGCCCTTCTTTCTTCATTTCGTCAAGATAACGCTGTGCGTGTTCAACGACATCCACCTCGGCCAGATCCGCCTGTTTGTCGAACGTGACGTAGCCGGTGAGAAATGTGTCCTCGCTCTTGATCGCCTGTGGCCCGCGCGTGTATCGGATCTCGGCAAGCTGGGTCAACGGAATCTGCGTGCCGTCCGGCGCGGGCACGATGATCTGGTCGAGCGATTCGATGCTGTCGCGCAATTCACGAAGATAACGAACTCGGACAGGATAGCGTTCGCGGCCTTCGACGGTGCGAGTCAACGTCATGCCGCCGACGGCAACTTGGAGGACATCCTGAACAGTCTTGATGCTGAGCCCATAGCGCGCGATTGCCTCGCGATTGATTTCGATTTCGAGATACGGTTTGCCGATGATCCGATCCGCATTGACCGTGGCGGGCAGGACTCCGGGCACTTCTTTCAACAGGCTTTCCAACGTTAGTCCGACCTTCTCAATCGTCGCGAGGTTGGGCCCCTTGACCTTGATCCCCATCGGCGCGCGCATGCCGGTCTGCAACATGATGATACGAGTCTCGATTGGTTGCAGCTTCGGCGCGCTGGTGACTCCGGGCATCGCGGTCACGCGAGAAATCTCCTGCCAGATATCGTCCGGGTTCTCGACGCCTGCCCATGCTGCGCGGCCTTCGTTCAACGGCGGCTCCAATGCGGGCCGCCACAAACGAAATGGCGCGCCTCCATCATCGACAATCAACTTGTTGTCAGCATCACGGATAAACCTGCCCCGGACGGCGTAAGACTGACCGTCCGGGGCCTTCGCGGGTTCGCCCGATTCATTGCGAAATAAATCGTTTTCTGACGAAACGAATTTAAAGCGGAGGCGTTCACCGTTTTGAGCGACAAGATACTGCGGGTGGTAGTTGACCACGGTCTCGAACATCGAGATGGGCGCGGGATCCAGCGGGCTTTCCGCGCGACCCAGTTTGCCGACGACCGACGCCACTTCGGGGATTGATTCGATTGCGAGATCCTGACGGGAGAGCACGTCCATCGATTCTCCGATCGAGCCGTGTACCATCGTCGAGGGCATGAAGAGAAAGGACCCTTCGTCAAGCGACGGCATGAACTCCTTGCCCAACCCCGGGAAGCTGTGAGCAACCGCGGCGACCGGCGATGAGAGGCGAACGCTCTTGGGCAGCCAACCGAAAACCCGATCGAACCCCAGCCAGATCATGCCGCCGAGCAAAACGAGCATCAACGGCAGCGAGAGGAAGGCGACCTTGTGATCCAGCGCCCAGACAAGAATTGGACGATACACCCGTTGGAACATCAGCAACGAGCCCAGCAATCCACCGATGATCAGCGCCACAAACAGAAAGTTCAAAGCGGTTCCGCGCTCAGGCCCCAACGGCAACCAACTGCGGGCCAGCAACCATGCGACGATCACGACCGCAACAGCATCAAAAATCCAACCCCACTTCTTAGTTGTCGACGAGGTGACGAGGCTCTCCCCATTTTTCTCTTTGTTCAGAGCCTCCCTACGTCGTCGGCTACCCAGCTTGTGTTTGAACGAGACGTAAATGTGGAACAGCGCCGGGATCAGCGTCAGCGCGACGATGATTGAGGAGACCAGCGCAAAAGTCTTCGTAAAGGCAAGCGGCTTGAAGAGTTTTCCTTCGGGGCCTTCCATCGCGAACACGGGAAGGAAACCAATGATGGTAGTGGCCACCGCCGTGAGCACCGCGCCGCCAACTTCACGCGAAGCCTCGAAGATGATCAGGAGTGTTTGTTTCGCATCTCTGGCTCCTTTTTCGAGGCCGAGCTTCTGTAAAATGTTTTCACAAATCACGATGCCCATGTCGACCATGGTGCCGATCGCAATGGCGATCCCGGACAGCGCGACAATGTTTGCGTCCACACCGAACTGCCGCATGGCGATGAAGGTCATGAGCACGGCGAGCGGCAGCAGGCCCGAGATAAGAATCGAACTGGCCAGGTGCCGGACCATCACGATGATGACGATGATCGTGACCAGGATCTCCTCGGTGATGGCCGTGTTTAACGTTCCTAGTGTTTCGTGGATCAGGCCGGACCGATCATAGAAGGGAATGATCGTGAGCTTGGAATATTTCAACCAGTCGGGACGGGCTTCGGGTGGCAACGATTTGTAAAACGTGAGCCGCTCTTCCTCAGACACCCTAGCAGCCGACGTGAGGAGGCTCTGAACAAAACTACTCGTCTCGATCAGGACTCCATTTGATATGAGCCTCCTGACGTCGGCGGCTACCGCTTCGGGGGTTGTTTTGGTCCAATCGATGTAACCCTTTTCGGGCATGCCGGGATCGATTTCCTTCGCGATCTTTTCCTTCACCGCCTTGATCGTCGCCAGTGGATTCTCACCGTACCTAGCAACGACCACACCACCGACCGCTTCGACGCCGCCCTTGTCCAGCGCGCCGCGTCGCAATGCCGGGCCGAGCTGAACTTTGGCGATGTTTTTGATGTAGACCGGGACGGCGTCATTGACCTTGACGACGGTGTTCTCCAGATCGGCAACGGATTTTACGAAACCAAGTCCGCGAACAAGATACTCGACATTATTCACCTCGATGCTGCGCGCGCCGACATCCAGGTTTGCCATTTTTACGGCGCCATAAACATCGGTGAGCTTCACGTTGAACGCGCGCATTGCGTCAGGGTCCACGTCAATCTGATACTCCTGCACAAAGCCGCCGATGGACGCGACTTCGCTCACACCCTTCGCCGCCTGCAACAGGTAACGCACATACCAGTCCTGCGTGGAACGGAGTTCGTTGAGGTCCCATCCACCCGAGGGTTTACCGGCTTCATCACGCCCTTCGATCGTGTACCAAAACACCTGACCCAATCCCGTCGCGTCCGGGCCCAGCATTGGCATGACCCCTTCCGGGAGCGTGCCGGCGGGAAGGCTGTTCACCTTTTCGAGGATTCGGGAACGTGACCAGTAGAAATCGATGTCCTCTTCGAAAATGATGTAGATCGAACTGAAGCCGAACATCGAGTAGCTCCGAACCGTCTTCACGCCAGGAATGCCGAGTAAAGAAACGGTTAATGGATACCCCACCTGATCCTCAACGTCCTGCGGCGAGCGCCCCATCCATTCGGTGAAGACAATCTGTTGGTTTTCGCCGATGTCAGGGATCGCATCGACCGGCACGGGATCCCGGGACAACCCACCCAACTGCCAGTCGAATGGCGCCGAGCGCAATCCCCAGAAAATGAAAAACCCGAGCAGCAGCAGAACAACAAATTTGTTGTTCAGGCAGAACCAGATCAACGACGCGAGAGGACCGCGAAGTTCCGGCGAACTTTTATGATTGTCATTCATCTGATTCAATGTTTGTGGTCGCCGTCGCCCGTCGGCCTTTGCGTGGGTTCAGCCTTTGCGCCCTTCCACTCCAGCTCGCGTGTTTCGTCTCCACAGGAGAACATCTTGGAGCCGAAGTAGGGGTTCTCCGTGCCCTGCTTGTTCTGGATCCAATCAGCCCCTTCGCCTTTGAATGCCATCGGGCAGTGATAAACGTAGACCGAATCGCCGTCACCAATTCCGAATGCTTCGGCAGAATTGATCAGGCCGATGGACACGAGCTCCAATGACTTCTGCCCCGCATCCAAATCTGCGGCTGCCAACAACGCTTCTATTCCTTCATTGATGCCGGTGAGTTCCTTCATCCACGCACTGTGGGCGTCGCCGACCAGGAGTTTCATATCCGTCGCCTTAACCGCCGATTTGAGCGCCGGAGCAAGTTTTTTTGCCTGGTCCAGATTGTCCTGACTGAGGGCCGTGGTCACGGGCACATAAGCTTCCACGATGGCTCGCACCTGTTGCTGAAACTCCGCAGGTGCCTGGAACGCGTTGACTCCCGCCGCCTCACCATGTCCGGAGTGATCTTCTGCCGGATTCATCATGCTGGGTTTCGCGAGAATCTGCACCGCGCTGTCGATCTTGAAGGCGCCGTGCGACACCACGAGATCGCCTTCCTCCAATCCCGATTTGACGATGTACTGATCGCCTGCGCGTGGGCCGAGCTCGATGACGCGGCCTTCGAACACGCCGGGTTGATCTTTGGCCGCGAGATAGACCACGGCGCGTTTGCCGGTGATCAACGGAGCCGACGCCGGGATGAGCAGTGGCATCGCCGACTCGTCAACATTACCCGGCAGGTAGCCGAGCGATTCCGCGCTCACGAGAGCCATGCCACATACGGAGCAGTCGCCCGGCTCGTCGCTCACAATCTCCGGGTGCATCGGGCTGATCCATTTCCCGGCCAGTTCCGGGTTCATCACTTTGCCATCGGAAACCACCTGTGACCGCACCACGGCATTCACGAACATTTCAGGTTTTAATTTGCCGCCGGGGTTTTCCATGTTCACGCGAACGCGCACGGTGCGGGTTTTCGGGTTCAACACCGGGTCAATGAACGCGATCCGCCCCGCAAAAACCTGACCGGGGTACGCAGCCGACGTGAACTCGACCTCCTGCCCGAAGTGCAGCCAGACGAGATCGGATTCGTAGGCGTCGAGTTGCACCCACACGTGATTGAGATTCGCGATGGTATAAATGGGCGCGCCGGTCTGAACGTACTTTCCATCGACTGCTTCCTTGCGAATCACAATACCACTGGACGGCGCGTAAAGAGTCAGCCGGTCACTGATTTTCCCCTTCTCCTCAATCGCGGCGACCTGTTCTGGTTTGAGGTCCCAGAGAAGCAGTTTGTCACGCGCGGCCTGCACCATTTCCTGGGTTCGATCGCGCAACAACGCATTTGAGGAACCCTTCAGTTCACGAGCGGTGCTGATGGTCTGCAACAGTTCTTCCTGCGCAGCGAGCAAGGCCGGACTGTAGATCTCAACGAGATGATCGCCCTTGTTCACGCGAACACCCGTGTAGTCGACAAACAGCCGGTCCAACCGCCCAGGAAACCGCGCGGTGATGTAGGAAAGCTTCGTCTCATCGAAATCCACCTTGCCGACCATGCGCACCTCGACCGTCGGCATCGCGCGAATGACCGGCGTGGTTCGAACACCCGCGATCGCGATGGCTCCGGCGGACAGTTCGATCTGATTGGGACCGAGCGACGCCTGAGAATTCTTGAAGACGGGCACCAGCTCCATCGCGCAGATCGGGCACTTTCCCGGACCGGGTTGCTTGATCTGCGGATGCATGGCGCACGTCCAGAACTCGGCTTGAGCGGCGGCCTCACCAGTCCCAACGGACGAGTTGTGCGGATGCGCTTTCTCTGAACTGGTGGATCGCCCGAGCAGGAAAGCGGCGACCAGCGTCACCAGAATGATGGGGATTAGAAATTTTGTTTTCATGATGAGTTCAGTTGTTCGCCGGGCGTTGTTCCGTGCGGGTCACATCGCGGCCGACCAGCATTTCGATTTCCGCCAGTGCTTTTTGTTGATTCGCCAACGAGCGCTGGTATTCGAGTTCAATTTCCAGGAGCGCGCGCTGCGCATCGATCAAGTTCAGAAAGTCAGAAGAGCCTGACTCGTAGTTTTGTTGCGCGACGGAAAACGCGCTTCTCGCCTGCGTCAGCAATGTGCTGCCGTAGAGATCGGTTTTCCTCTCGGCATCTCTGAAGAGATAAAGCGCCATCTTCAATTTGGCTTCCAGCTGGTTGATTTGATTCTCGCGCATGGACTCTGCGGCATCACGTCGGGCTTCCGCCTCGTCCACTGCGGCCCGGTACTTACCGCGCCACAGGGGGATGCTGATTGAGAACATCGCGATGGCGGCGTCCTGGCCGCTGTCGGGCATTCCGGCGACGCGAGCCGGTCCGGTGACGATGTAGTCGAATCCCAGTCCAAGCTCCGGCATTCCACTTTTCCTCGCGAGACGCGCCGCGTGTTCCTCCTGTTCGATACGGTGGGCCAGCGTTTCCAAAATCGGATTGGCCTCCTTCTGCCAGCTGAACAACATCGCATCGCCCGGCAATGAAATGTCGTGAGGCACCATCAAAGTCGGGCGCGGGATCGGTGCGTCGGCGGGACGGTTCAACAGGGAATTCAACCGGGCTTGCAGCGGCGAGCGCATGGCGGCGAGCGAGACGGATCGTTCCTGAAGTTTGCTGAGTTCTACCTGTGCCTTCGTCACGGCACCCAAATCGCCGCCCGCCTTGAACCGAGCCTGACTGACCCCTTCAAGCTGCTTCACCAGCTCCATGTTTTCATCAGTGATCCGGCGAGCCTGTTCAAGCCATGCGAGTTCGTACCACACATCCTTGATCTCGCGCGTGATCTGCAGTTGCGCGGCAGCAAGCTCGGCCAGCACCGCGGCGGCGTTCGCGCTGGCAACATCACCGGCCGCCTTTAGTTTCCCAATCCACGGGAACGGTTGCATGACGCCGATGCGTTGTTCCTGCGGGCCAACGCGGGTTTCGACGCTTTCCACAAAGTAACCGTAGTTAATGCGCGGGTCTGGCCAGCCTTTGGCCTGCGGCACCTGATGAATGGCGGCCCGCCAACGTTGCGAGGCCGCATGGAGCGCGGGATTGTTTTCCTGCGCGTAAATAATGCAGTCGTTAAGCGTCGCTGTTTCGTTCAATTCAGGGGCAGTCGCCGCGAACAGCGCGGGTCCCGGTGCAGCGATCAGACTCGCCACGACCAACGGCGCGATTCCAAAGATTTTCATGATGCTTGAGTGGATTCATTGTTCGTATACGTGGGGAACCAGGTTCCCGAGTGAGAGGCCTGAACACAGTGGTGCCAGGGTACAGTACGAGCGGGATGCATCTGATCTCAGATCAGGATGGCGCGATGGCGCAGGAAGAGCGGAACGTCGGAAAGGCAACGGAGTGTGCTGCGTTGGAGCGCGGAAATTTCCAGCCCGACCGCGGCACGTGCAGGCGTGAGCAGCTCGGAGATGAAAACCACCGCTGGCTGGATCAAACGAGTTTCCACTTGAGGGACCGCTGGAGCCTGTTTAGCGGGAGCGGGTTTCGACTTCTCCACGCAGCACGTCGGCATTTTGCTGTCGCAAGGGCACGTCTTGCAGACGGCCGGTTTGACGGGGGATGCGGACGCCGTGACAATTCCGGTCTGCCCGACCAGCACGCCGAACGTGAGGAGCAGGACCAGGATAGTTTTTGCGATTGTTTTCACGGAACAGGTATCGGTGGATTCAGCGGCTGACTGATGCACCTAGGAAGTATTTCGGTCGTTTTGGGGAAATTTGCAACTTCCAAATGAATCTCCACCGCGCGGCGGTCGAATCTCGGCCCCGCGCCTCGCAGCCTGTCACGGCGTTGTGACAGGAAGAGACGGGACGTGCGTCACTGTTTGATCATTCCTGTTGCCTCATAACTGAAGGACACCGAAGGGTTTCATGGATTGGGCTTCCATTGCCTCACAACCTGGACCCCGTAGCCTTTTTGGTTTTGGGTGTTTTGATTCGTGGTTGAGTTGCTCTTGGAGCGGGTTCGGAGCGT
>JBDNGP010000242.1:0-25648 GCA_041689265.1 Verrucomicrobiota bacterium | reverse complement strand
CGGAGCCCAGTCCGAAACCGACAGGTCATCCAGATGAATCGCCGCCAGATGCGACCGGAGTTCTGAATCAATCTCGCTGAACGACCCGCCGACCAGAAGCTGATAGTCCGTCAGCGCCAACGCCGAAACACCGTAGTTCAACTCCGGAGACCAGGCGGTCTTGGTGCCATCACGAAGATCCAGTTCGGCGAGATATCTCTGTTTGTTTCCGGCCAGACTGTCGAAGTTTCCGCCGAAGTAGATCTGGTTTCCCTGAACCGCCAGCGCGTTGACCCACCCGTTGTTCCACGGGCGGCGCGGACCGGATTCTTCGGCGGTGCTGATGGAAAATGTCGCAATATGGTCCGCATTCGTTTGATTGACCGGGTCAAAAGGAGGGTTTGGACTGCGAAACTGTCCTCCGACGAACACACTGCCATTGGCGAACGCCATCGTTTTGACATTCACACCTGTGGAACCGACAACCGGTGCCCAGGGAAGCACCTCACCGGTCGTCGCCACCAGTGCGGCCAGGCTGTTCCTGGGCACGTGACCGTTTTCCCCATCCCCTCCGATTTCGCCGAAGAATCCGCCGACGAACAATTGATCGTCGTGGACTTTAAGAACATTGAGGAAATACGAACGACCCGCACCCCAAGTCCGCAGCCCGCTTTCCTCGTCAATTGCCACCAAATAATTTATGCTGAAAAAGGTGTAAAACGGGCCGCCGACAAATACTAGGTTGCTGTGGGTGGTGATCGCATAAACAAACCCGTTGGTCACATAGCCATGAGGAAAAACATCGGCGTTTGGATCCCAGCTCGTGGCGTGTCCGCTGGTCTTGTCAATCGCCGCCACATAATTCCGATTGGATTCACCGACGTACCGAAACGTGCCGCCGAGGTACACCTCCTTCGGTGAAACGGCCAGCGCCAGGACATTGCCGTCCAGCTGGGGTGCCCAAGGCCGGACCGCGCCCGAGGCGGTTTCCACCGCCCCGACAAATCGACGTGACAGACCGCCCAGATTGGTGAAGGCGCCCGCCGCGTACAGGGTGCTCCCGTCCAATGCGAGATGCGTGACCAGACCCGGCTCATCCCCGCCGGCTGTGGCATGGGCCGTCCAGTTGGCGTCCACATCGCCTTCCGCCGTGATATGCGCCAGATTGGTCCGGGGTCGCCCGCCCACCGTGGCAAAATCACCGCCGATGAACCAGCCGCCCTGTCCGTCCCCGACGACGGCATGCACGCTGCCGTTGACCTTCGGATACTTCGCCACCGGCTTCATCGTGGTGAGATCCACCGGCACGCCGCCACCGGTCCACTCGCCCACGTGGGTGAAGTCGCCCCCGATGAACACGCGATTGTTGGTGACCGCGATGGCGCTCACCGTCCCGTCCGTCACCCAGAAATCCTGGCGTGGAACATTGGAAAGCTTTGGGGCGGCAAGCCCGGACTGTACGGCCAGCAGCAAGGCGGCGGTGGACGATAGAATGAGTTGAGCACGCATGGGGAAGGCTGATAATGATTGATTTTTCACGACACCATTTTCTATTTGCCCCGCTTCAACGCAACGACCCCGAGAGCGGCGCAACCAAATTTTTTCCCGGGATCCCAAGACGATACCACTTCCCGCAGGAATGGGAACAGGTAGTTTACTACTCTCCCGACCAATCGCGGATGTCGTCCAGCATACCCTCCCTCATGGCACGCGCCACGAGTTCACAGGAATTGCGGCAGTGCCATCGCACTCTCAGCCGGTGCAGTAGGTTGAAGACCGATTGGAGTTCCAATCCCAAAACGGGTGCCATCTCCTTCGCACTTTCACCGTCCGCCAGCATCTGGAGAAGCTGCCTTTCCCGGGGGGGGGCACTTCACGCGCCAAACTGCCGGACGCCGTTCCGCGGTCCGAAGACATGCCTCCATGCGGAACGAATAAACCAGCCGGATGAGACTGTTTCATGGCTTGAATCAACATCAAGAACGTTTCGTTGCAGCCCTTGTGAACATAACCGTTTGCTCCCCCCATGATCGCATCCGAGAGGACTACAGCCTTACGACACCCGGTAAACAGAATAATCCGTGCGTGAGGTATCAAAGCCCGCACAAGGCGCAAACATTCCAAGCCATCCACCCTCGGCATGCGCACATCAAGGATGACGAAGTCAGGCCGTAGCTGCGGCAATCCATCCGCTGCAACGGCCCCATCCGCGAACAGGCCGACCACATCATACCCACGGTTCCTGAACAGCAACCCCAACGAGGCTCGAACGCTCTCGTCATCATCAACTATTGCCACCCTCCCTCTCATCATCTTCGAAGTGTACCCCCCCCCCCAGAAATGATGCAAGAACTTCGTAGTAACTGATACGGGTCTAATCGGTCGACGCGAATTTGCCATTACGGGGCCGCAACGCAATCAGTGAAGAATGTGGACCACAAAAACCGGATTAATTTCAGAACGACTCATTTCTTGCGATCAATCCATTTCCACGAATTGGCGTGCGCCCCCGGGCATCACGACCGTTCCAATCGTCGTAATCAGGCCAATTCGAAACGGTCGCGGATGCTGTTTGCGTGGTGGTTAAGCGGCCTTATCGATTCCACCGGTGGCGAGGTTCATGATGGCTTCCTCGGTCAGTTCCCTGCGGGTCAGCTCACCGGTGATCTCGCCTTCGTGCATGACGAGCGTACGATCCGACATTCCAATGATCTCCTCCAGATCGCTGGAAACAAAGAGAATGGCAACACCTTCCCCCGCCAGCTGCTCCATCAATCCGTAGATCTCGCTTTTGGCCCCGACATCGATGCCACGCGTCGGCTCGTCGAGCAGCAGCACCCTCAGTTTCATGGCGAGCCATTTTCCCAGAACCACTTTTTGTTGATTGCCCCCGGACAAAAACAGCACGACCTGCTCTTCGCCCGGCGTCTTGATCCGCATCTTCCCGATCATCTCGCGCGAGATGGCCCGTTCTTTTTGAAAGTCCAGAAAGCCGCGTCGCTGATCGCGTTTCAAACTGGCGAGGCTCAGGTTTTCCCGCACCGCCATGTCCAAGATCAAGCCCTGCTGTTTGCGATCCTCGGGCACGAGCGCAAGCCCGGCTTCGATGGCTTCAAGCGGTGATTTGGGCTGAAACGATTTGTCGCCGACCCGCACTGTTCCACCGACGGCGGGCGTCACGCCAAACAACGTTTCCAACACCTCGGTACGTCCTGCTCCGACCAGCCCCGCCATCCCCACGATTTCGCCCGCCCGCAGTTCAAAGCTGATCGGCTTGGTCGGATGAGCGGGCGTTTTCAGGTTGATTGATTTCAGCACCACCTCGCCCGCCGCGTGGGGTTTGTGCGGGTAGAACTGCGCGACCTCGCGACCGACCATCAGCTTCACCATACGATCATGGGAAATTTCTTCGCGCGACAATTCGCCGGCATTCTCGCCATCGCGCAACACCGTGACGCGATCCGCCAGTTTCTTCACCTCACCCAGCCGATGTGAAATATAAACCACACTGACGCCCTGGGCCTTGAGACAGCGGATGACCTCGAACAGCTTGTCGGCTTCGCGTGATGAAAGGCTGGAAGTCGGCTCGTCCATGATGAGCACGCGCGCATTCACGGAGAGTGCCTTGGCAATTTCCACGAGCTGCTGCCGGCCGATCGGGAGCGTGCTGACGAGCGTTTCCGGCGTCACGTCCAGCCCGATCGCATCGAGGAATTTTTGAGTCGCCGCATACTGTTCACGGCGTCGGAGGATTGGGCCTTTCCGAAACTCGCGACCCAGAAACACGTTTGCGGAAACATCCAGATTGTCGGCCAGATTAAGTTCCTGATGAATGAGTGAAATCCCCCGGTCCAGCGCGTCGTTCACCGAACGCAGGACCACCGGTTTTCCATCCACTAAAATTTCGCCGGAACTGGGTTTCTGCACGCCGGCGAGGATCTTCATCAGCGTGCTTTTGCCCGCGCCGTTCTCGCCGATGACGGCCAGCACTTCACCACGTTTGAGATGGAGGCTGACGCCGCACAGTGCGCGCACGCCCGGGAATTCCTTGATGATGCCGCAGACTTCGAGCAGACAGTTCTGGCGTTCGGCGGGCATCGAAAATTCCTACTTGCCGAGGCGCTCGTTCAGCTGTTTCCAGAACTCGGCAACGTTGTCCGCCCGGATTTTGCGGGCCGCGATCTCGATATACTTGCTTTCAGGAATCGACGATGAATCACCGTTCAGCACTTCGTTCAGCACCTTCACAGATTGATAACCATACTCGTAAGGATTCTGAACCACCGTGCCATGCACCACGCCATCGACGATGCCCTGGAGGGTCGATTCGTTTTCGTCGAACCCGATCACCTTCACCTTGCCCATTTTGTTAGACTGTTTCAGCGCTTCGAGAATCGCCGGCGGGTTGTAGGCAAACAGCCCTATCATGCCGCTGATATCCGGATACTTCGCCAGCGTGTCCTCGACGTTGGCCTTGGCTTTGGCGCGATCGAACTGGTCGGTGAGTGTGCCGAGAATGGTGAACCCATTGCCGATTGGCTGCGCGGTCGGCGGGTCGTAACGCGTTGGATCGGGCTTGCGACCGACCAGTTCGTCAATGAAACCCTGGCGGCGCAACTTCGCATTGTCCTGTTCCAGTCGACCGACGAAGATCATCACCTTGCCGCCGTTGGGGAGGACTTCCTTCATCAGCTGACCCGCCATCCGGCCTGCCTCGTAATTGCTCATGCCGATGTAGACGAGGCGCTTCGAATCAGGAGCATCGGAATCGGCCGTGACCAGCTTGCTGCGTTCGGCCACCAGGTTGAGAATGTCCGTCTGGTTCGCCGGATCGATCGGGCTGACCGCGATGCCATCGGTCCCCTTGGTCACCAGATCTTCAAGAATCCGCTTCTGCGAAGTGATCCCCTCGGACGGCATTTGAAAGGCGACATCAACACCGAATTCCTTGCCCGCTGCTTCCACGCCCTTCTGGCAGATCACCCAAAAGGGATCCACGCCGTTGCTGACGAAGGCGATTTTATGCGGTTTGCCTCCGGTTTTCGGGGTGCTGGACGTGGACGAATCCGTTTTGGTTTCGCTCGGCTTGCATCCGGCGAAGGACACCAGAGCCGCAACCACAATTAGAGATAGTGTGAACCGCTTCATAGGGGTGAGGTGTTCATCGCAAAATCCACGCAAACCGTCAACGCTATCCATTCTGTTCGTAACGGGTGCCCACTTGCGGTGCTGAAGCCGCCCTGCCCGAGAATCGGACGCGGACCAGATGGCACTACTTTGCGGTGGCGTCGAGGTAGACGTACTTGTAAGGATGATGATCGGCGAAGGTGGGGTTCCAGTTTTTGACCGACGGCGCGATCAGGTAGACGCGCGTGTAGAAATAAATTGGGATCATCGGCATGTCTTCCAACAGAATGGCTTCGGCGTCCTTGAGCACTTCGATGCGTTCGGCGGGATCCACCGTTCGCATCGACTGGTCGAGCAGCGCGTCGTAGTTCTTGTTGACCCACCCGGTGCGGTTGTTTTCGTTCCAGCTCGCGAACGTACTGAGAAACGTGAACGGGTCCGGGTAGTCGCCCACCCAACCGCCGCGGCTCACGTCGTAGTTCAGGTCGTGTTCGTTATCGAGGTAGACCTTCCACTCCTGGTTCACCAGCTCAACATTGATCCCGAGCTCCGCATTCCACATTTGCTGAATGGCTTCCGCGATAACCTTGTGATTCTCCGAGGTGTTGAACAGGATTGAAATCTTGGGAAATCCTGTTCCTCCCGGATAACCGGCTTCGGCCAGCAGTTTGCGGGCTTTGTCAGGATTATACTCAGCCTGCGCACGGCTGGTGTATCCGCGGGTGTTCGGCGGCGTCAACGCGTAGGCGGGTTTCTGTCCGCCCATCGTCACCTTCTGAACGATCGCATCCCGGTTGACCGCCATCGACAACGCATGACGTACACGCGGATCTTTCGTGTGCTCGCGCGTCGTGTTGATCCGGTAGAGGTAGGTCGCCAAGAAATCATCGATGCGAATCTCAGTCGGATTGTCTCGTAGATAGACCTTCACCTTCGAACTCGGCACCTCCTCGGTAAGATGAAGCTGGCCGGAACGAAAGGCGCGTTCCTCCGCTTCAACACTTTCCGTCGGGTAAAAGTTGACGCCGTTCAATCGGACGTTTGCTTTGTCCCAATACGTGTCGCTCTTGCGAACCTTGATCACGTCGCCAACCCGCCATTCGGTCAGTACGAACGGGCCATTGCCCACGTAGTTTTCCGGAAGCGTCCATTTGTTTCCGCGAAGATACGGATCACCGTGTTTCTCGATTGTCGGCAGGTGAACGGGCCAGTAGGTGTAATGCTGCGCAGTCATTTCCAGAAAGTAAGAAGTCGCGTTGTTCAGCGTTATCTCCAGCCGCGTGTCGTCAAGCGCCTTCACTCCCACTTGGGCAAAATCGGTGATCTTCGCTTCGTTGAATTCCTGCGCGTTCACGATCGGATACAACATGCTCGCGTAGCGCGAACCGAGGCTAGGCGTGAGGATGCGTCGGTAGGAATTGTAGAAATCATGCGCCGTCAGTTTGTCGCCGTTCGACCAGAGGGCGTTGGGACGGATGAAAAACGTGTAAACCTTGCCGTCCTCGGAAATCTCCCAGCGCTCCGCCGCACCGGGAACCGGAGCCAACGTCACCGGATCTTCCGCCGTCAACCCTTCCAGCAACGTCGAGATGATCTGATGTTCGCCGGTGCCCTCGACGATGTGCGGATCCAGATCCTGCGGCTCGGTCTTGTTGCCCTTGTGCAGAATTCCCTCGCGGTTCCCGATCTCGACGCGGGTCTCGCGTTTGCCGCAACCGGCGGCGATCAACAGCAAAAGGACCGAACTGAGGGCGAATGTTTTGGCAGCGAAACGGAATGTCATGATCATTTCAATTGGTGAACGCGCAAAAGGTTCACGCGTTTGCCGCAAACTGTCAACCCGCCCAGATCTCCCGGATGCGTTTGAACGTGTGGGTCGGAGGTGGAGTGAGACCTCCGGGCGAACTTGCGCGCGCACGCGCTGTTGATGGTTCGTCCTGGATTGGATTCGCATCCAGAAGGCTCCGGGTGACTCGGCCATTCCGTTGTGTGACCTCGGCGGCGTGCGAGAAATCCCGCAAGACTTCGAAGACTCGCTCGGAGAGCCCCCCAACCTTCCGGGGTCTCGCATCCACTTGCTCACGATTTCGAACACTGCCAAAATTCACGCTGCGGTTGACATCAATCCGGCGTCTTGGGAACACTCCCCGCCTTATGGCCGATCCCAAAGAAATACCGTTGATGGAAAAGATCGTGTCGCTGTGCAAGCGGCGCGGGTTCATTTATCAGTCGTCCGAGATTTACGGGGGAATCAACGGCTTCTGGGACTACGGCCCGCTCGGCGCCGAACTGAAGCGGAACGTGAAGGAAACCTGGTGGAAAACCATGACCCGCCTGCGCGACGACATCGCCGGACTGGAAGCCACCATCATCATGAACCCGGCCATCTGGAAAGCGTCGGGGCACGTGGATACGTTTGCGGACATGATGCGCGAATGTCCACTGACGAAAAAAAGGGTTCGCGCCGATCAAGTTGAACCGCGATCAGGCACGGCTTACACGTTTCAAGCAGCAGGAGAAACAAAGAAAATTGAAACTTATTTAAGCCAATTTCCCGCGGATCAAAGAGCCCAAAAAATTAAGCAGTTGTTTTCGTTTGAAAGTTTAGGGCGTTCTTCAAAAGCAATTGATGCCTCAATTGCTAAAGAAATAAACAAGCAGGGAACAATTGATTTAGAAGCTGGTGCGTCCATTGTTTTTGAGCCAATTTCAATTCTTTTACCTCAAGGCAAACCAGCAGAATCAGCCAAAAGCAAAGCCCTAGAATATTTCAAATCAAAAGGTATTGCTGAACCTTTCTTTCCTGATGAGCCGCTTCCAAATCAAATTAACGATACAATTGATTATCATCCTGAAAGTTGTTTTCAATTATCACCAGCACGCCCGTTCAACTTGATGTTCAAGACCTACGTCGGTCCGGTTGCCGACGAGGAAAATGTCGCCTATCTCAGGCCCGAAACCGCGCAGGCCATCTTCGCACAGTTCAAGAACGTGCTCGAAACGTCGCGTCAGAAGGTGCCGTTCGGCATCGCGCAGATCGGCAAGGCGTTTCGTAACGAAGTCACGCCGCGCAATTTCATTTTCCGCTCCCGCGAGTTCGAACAGATGGAACTCGAATTCTTCATCAAACCCGACGAAGTGACCGAGGCCATCCACGGCACCGTCGCCACTCCGGCGGCTCCGGGCCACCCCGGCGAACCGCAGCCGAACTGGGGCTGGCAGATGTGGCACCAGTATTGGGTCGAGGAACGGATCGCCTATTACGAGAGCATTGGCCTGCCGCGAAAAAACCTGAAGGAATACTGGCAGACGCCGGAAGAACTCGCGCACTACGCCCGTGCGACGGTGGACATTCTCTACACCTTCCCGTTCAGCAAACGCGACGCGAACGGTGACCTCATGGGTGAAGAGCTGGAAGGCATCGCCGCCCGCAGTGATTTCGATCTGTCGCAACACCAACGCGCGTCCGGCAAACTGATGGGCGTGTTCGATGATACTCTAAAAACCGCCTGGAAAGATCTGGATGAGGCGAAGCGCACGCAGTTATCAGAATCCTACTATCAACATCGTTTGGGCTATCTCTCCCGCACCGGTGAAACTCCCGAGTCCGCCGAGAAAATGGCCCGTGCTGACGCCGACGGCCTCGCGAAGGGACAGTATATTCCGCACGTGATCGAGCCTTCCGCCGGTGTTGATCGCCTGATTCTTGCGTTGCTCGCCGATGCCTACTTCGAGAAGGAGACAGTGGACGACAAGGGCAAGAAGGAAGTCCGCACGTTGTTGAAATTCCATCCGCGCATCGCGCCGGTGAAGGTCGGCATTTTTCCGTTGTTGAAAAACAAACCCGAGCTGGTTGCGAAGGCGTTGGAAGTTCGCGATCTGTTGCGACCGCACATGAACGTGTTCTATGACGAAGGCGGCGCGATCGGTCGCCGGTATGCGCGACAGGACGAGGCGGGAACACCGTTTGGTGTGACGATCGATTTCGACACCGTGGGCGAGAACGGTCCGGAACACAAAGACACGGTGACACTCCGCCACCGCGACGACGGCGCGCAGGAACGGCTGCCGATCAGCGAATTGCTCACCTGGTTGCTGGCCCGAATCAACTGACCTAGGACCGCCCGCGAATTACATGACCTGATGTTGCGCGGCGGCGAGGCGTTCCTCGATCTGCCCCATGAGTCCCGGCGGAATTTCGACGCGACTCCACGGGCATTTGTTGTCGGGCGGGCGGGTGATCCAGCGGGCTTGGCAGGTGCCTTCGGTGACCATTTCACCGGGCATTTCACACCACACGATCATCTCGTTTCCGGCGGATGATTGCGTGTTGTCGTAGTTTAGCGGCAGCACCTCAAGGATGGCCTTTTGTCCGTTGTCCAGAAACAGTTCCGCAGCAACGACGTTGTTCTCGGCAAGCCGGAAGTGCCAGTCATCTACCTGATATTTCATAATAATGACGGGGTTAAGACAGAACGGCGATTAGAAGAACTCTATTCTCTACACCGGAACGCGCAACCATCTTCTAAGAAAAGGTGTGCGTCGCACTATGGATTCGGAGACGGCCTGTCCGGAGGAAGATCTTCAAAAAACGGATGCCCTTCCGTTGCAGAGGCTTTCGGTCGCTGTTCCGTGGCGGGCGTGACCAGCAATTCATCGTCGTAAGTGGCCGACTGCACGTAGAAACGATCAGTGAAGCAACGCCGATGGGTATCCCAAACGCGGACAACAAGGTAGGGATTCACTTTCTCCAGATTTTCGATAAGTTCCGCGACGGTCATTTCAGCTCCAATTTTTTGTGCCGTAACGAGCAGGCTGGGTCCAAAAACTGATTCTATGCCGATGTTCGCGGAACGTCACAAGGGCGAAATCAGAACGTTCTGTTTCAGAAGACGTTGGAGCCGGAATTGGGTCCGTTCCACCAGAAACCGGCGCTGCCTTTTGAGACCGGTTTCCACAGACGTGCGGAATCAACGACGAATCTGTACGTCCCCGTTGTTTGATTGTGCCGACCCTGAAGTGCTACGCCCGTCCGCCACATATTTGTCCAGCAACTTTGTCATCTGCTCAACCACGTCCGGATGTTCGGCTTGAAGGTTGTTCGTCTCGCCGATATCGACCGTCAAATCGTAGAGTTGAGTGGCGGGAAGTTTCTTCGCCGCACCACTATTCGGGCGTGGCTCGCTCCAACCTCCCGAGTCCGGACAAAGCTCGAGCTTCCAACGGCCCTGACGAATCGAAAACGAGCCGTTGATCGAATGATGAACCACCGCCTCGCGCAGCGGACCGTGGTCGCGACCTTCCAGCGCGGGGAGAATGCTCACGCTGTCCACGGCAGCATCCGGAGGAACAGGTTCGCCCAGAATCTCGGCGGTCGTTGCGAACAGATCGGTCAGACAAATCAACTGCTGGCTCGTGGTACCGACTTTTACCCGGGCGGGCCAGGACGCGATGAATGGAATGCGATGCCCACCCTCGAAGATGTCCGCCTTGTGTCCGCGAAAGACATGGCTGGGATCGTGGCCCTTTGCTGCGAGTTCGGCGTAATTCGCCTGCGGGGAACACCCGTTGTCACTGGTGAAAATGATCAATGTGTTTTCGACGACTCCACTACGCTCGAGCGCCGCCATCACCCTCCCCACCGTGTCGTCGGTTTGCATCACGAAATCCGCATAAGCGTTGAGTCCGCTTCTCCCCTGCCATTCCGGCGACGGTAGGATCGGAGTGTGCGGTGAGTTCAACGGCATGTAGACGAAGAACGGTTGTCCCGCTTTGGACGCCGCCGCGTTCGCCGAAATGAATTCCACCGTTTTCTGCGTGATCTGCGGCAGCACGTCGACGCCTTCAAACCGCTCCCCCGCCGGACCTTCGCGCAGAAATTTCTTGGTGGTGGACGGGATCTCCGTGGCTTGATCGTCCTCTATGAAAACATACGGTGGCATGTCGAGCGACGCGCTGATGCCGAAGAAGTAATCGAATCCGACGGAAAGCGGACCGTTCAGAATGGGCCGGCTGTAGTCGACGTCCCAGGCTCGTTCGTAAAGCGCCCCGTAACTTCCTTTATCGTCGGCGACCCCGCCGTCCTTCAACTGCCAGTTGAATCCGAGATGCCATTTCCCGACGCAGGCCGTGTTGTACCCGTTGGCATCGAGAAACGCCGCCACGGTCAGACGATCCCTCTCGATCAATGGCGGTGAGAACCCGCCCAGCACGCCATTTTTCAGCCGTGACCGCCAATTGTAGCGACCGGTCAGAATACCGTAGCGGGTCGGCGTGCAGACGGCGGAACTTGAGTGTGCATCCGTGAAAACCATCCCCTGCTCCGCCAGTCGATCAATGTTGGGAGTCAGGATCTTGCCGTCCGGATTCAGGCACCCCACGTCACCGTATCCCAGATCATCGGCGAGGATGTAGACGATGTTGGGCCGGTCTGACGCCCTGGTGACCGGTGCGCAAAGGAACACTCCAAGCACCAGGAAACAGGCTCTTGAAAAGATCCGGGGTCCGATTCCGGCCACCGCGCCGACGGCCCCCACTCCTGATCCGGCATGCGATTCTGGAGGCCGGTGTTGTTGGCTATTCTGATTCATGTTTGCTCAGAAACATGATGGCAGGGGCGATTCCCTGCCAAGACGTTTCTCGAAAAGAACACACCAAGAGAGGGTTCGCGTGTTCAAGGTCTCGAAAATTCCGGATTGCATTTTTAGCGATCTGACCGCCACCATCCGGCCCATGAAATTCTCATTGTTACTCACAGCCGCCGTTTCGTTTTCCATTCTGAACACGCAGGCTGCTGATGTTGAACCCGGCTTCAAATCGCTGTTCGACGGAAAGACGTTGAACGGCTGGAAAAAAGCCAATGAAAACGAAGCGTCCTTCCGTGTTGAGGACGGGGCGATTGTCGCCAACGGTGAGCGCTGCCACCTTTATTACGTGGGCGATGAGAAACCCTTCAAGAATTTTGAATTCAAAGTGGACGTGATGACCGGGCCAAAATCGAACGGCGGCATTTATTTCGATACCAAGTATCAGGCAAAGAGCTGGCCCACGAACGGTTTTGAGTGTCAGGTGAATGTCTCCCATGGCGACTGGAAAAAAACCGGCAGCCTCTATGACGTTGCCAATCTGGGAAACACTCCCGCCAAAGACAACACTTGGTGGACGCAAACCATCACCGTAAACGGTAACAATGTGACGGTGAAGATTGATGACGTGGTCGTGCTGTCTTACACCCAGCCTGATGGAGCCAAGCCGGGCAAGGATTTCACCCGCTTCATCAGCCCGGGAACTTTCGCCTTCCAAGCCCATGATCCAGGCAGCGTCGTAAAATACAAAAATATCCGCGTGAAGCGCCTCGCTGATTGATCAGGCTTTCACGCCGTGGTTGATGCTCATCGCGCCACCGAAGAAGTTTACAACGCGAACATCCTTACAGTTCAGTTCTGTCATACCCTGCTCGACGCCACGTTGAGCGGGGTAATTTTTTAACGACTCAAGTATGTAAGCGTAGGCCGACCAGTTCCCGCAAAACAGCTTTCCGTAAACGGGAACGATCATCCGCAGGTAGGCGAAATAAAGCGCACGCCAGAGACCGCTGTCCGGTCTGCCGAAATCAAGCACGACAAGTCGCCCGCCGGGTTTCGCGACGCGGTGCATTTCCTCAAGACCGGTTTTCCACTCCGCCAGATTGCGCAGACCAAACCCGACGGTTAGCGCATCGAACGATTCGTCCTCGAACGGCAGGTTCATGGCGTCTCCCTGAACATATTCGATTGCACCATTACGTCGGCGGGCAACCTCGAGCATTTCAGCGGTAAAATCCAAACCCGTCGTTCTGGCGCCCGTGGCCGCAAGCAGCTCCGCGATGTCACCGGTGCCGCAGCAGACATCCAGCGCCCGATCCCCCGCCCGGAGTGCGGCCATCCCCACCAGCCGGCGTTTCCAGCGGTGGTGCATCCCGAAACTTTGGATGTCGTTGATGCGGTCGTAACGCGGCGCGATCGAGGCGAACAGTTCGTTCACCTTGCGCGCGCGCGAATCACCGGACTCATAGTAGGCGTTGGCCATGGGAAACGAATCAGTGGAAAAAGTGACGAACTTGCAAACGAGTCGCGCGAACCGGGGTAGCCGCATTCCGTCACGACGCCGCCAGCATGACTCCCGGCCGACACTGGCGTTTCTCGAAACGGATCGATGATTGGTAACCAACTTCCAGGGCGAGCCAGACCGCCGCCTCGAAATCGGCCCCCACCTCCTCCGGCGCGTGGGCGTCCGAACCAAACGTGATCGGGATCCGCCGCGCAAATGCCGACTCGAGAATCTGCCGGCTGGGGTAGATCTCCTTGCAGTCTTTCCGCAGCCCCGCGGTGTTGAGTTCGATCGCAATTCCGGTCCTCGCCACGGCTCCGAGAAAATCATCATACAATTGCGCGTAATCGCGTGGCGGCTGAAAACTAAACTTCTTCGGAAGATCGGCGTGCCCGACAATGTCGAAAAGTCCAGATCCGGCCGCCTGCGTCAGAAGTTCAAAATATTTCTGCCAGATCTTCTGCGGTTCGTGATCCTTCCATTTCGGGATGTCTAGTGGATCATCCACCGCAAAATCATTGGTGAGATAGTGAACGGATCCAATAAAGAAATCCCATCCATGGAGTTCCGCGAGTTGCTGAATCCAGTTTTCGTGGCCCGGTACGAAGTCCACCTCCAATCCGATGCGGATGGTAACTTCGGGAACTTCCCGGCGCGCCAGCTCAACGGCGGCGATGTAGTCATCCAGCTCGCCATAGAGCATTCGCCAGCGCGACCGGGGGTCAAAATCATCGCGAGCCATCGGTGAGTGGTCCGTGAAACCGATCTCGCTCAGACCGAGATCTCGGGCGCGACGGGCGTATTCTACCGGCTCGCCCACCGCGTGGTGGCAGAGCGGCGTGTGCATGTGGTAATCAGGCGGCAACATGTGGTCGTAGTAAACGCCAAGCGGGCCTCCGGGCAAAGGAGAATCCGAGGGATTGCACAGGCCAGTTTGGAACGCCACACAGGTCAGGTGAACAAATGCTCAAAATAGTTCATGCCGACCGTTTTTGAGGCGGGTCCAATCGAGCGTTGGGCCATTGATGCACCGGAAGACGGCTTTATTGAAGCGCGAGAGAAATCTCGTTTGTTTCCCCCTGAGTTGACTTTGGCTTGTCGGCCTTTGATTCTCTGTGAAATCAGCATGACCTCCCTTCCCATCGTTGAACGTGAACTGCGTGTGGCCGCACGACGACGAAGCACGTACCGGGTGCGGATCGCCGTCGCGGCGGTGGCCATCGTGATCGGAGCGGCCTTGATGATCGCCAATCCCATCTCTGGCGCGGCGAACGTGGGCCGACCGCTTTTCTGGGCGTTGTCGGGCCTCGCCATCGTTTACAGTTTTGTGGCCGGACGTCTCTCCACCGCAGATTGTATCAGCGAGGAAAAAAGGGACGGCACCATCGGGTTCCTCTTTCTGACGGATCTCAAAGGGTACGACATCGTCCTCGGGAAAGTTGTCGCCACTTCGCTCAACGGGTTCTACGGGCTGCTGGCGGTCTTCCCGGTGCTGGCGGTGCCGTTGTTGCTCGGTGGAATGACCAACGGCGAGCTCTGGCGAACGGTCGTGGTGCTGGTCAGCACCTTTCTGCTGTCGATCTCCGTCGGCGTGTTTACGTCTTCGATGAGTCGTGATTTCCACCGGGCGCTCGCCGCCAATTTTCTGACGCTTCTGTTCATCACGGCAATCCCGGCGGCGATTGGCGGATTAATCCTGGTCAACTCGCGTGGAAACATGTTTGTCGCCCAACTGTTCTATTCTTGTCCGGGTTACTCAATGTATCTGGCGGCGGACAGTCGTTACGCGTTCCACTCGGAGGATTTCTGGTGGTCGATCGGAGTGACGCAGTTCATCTCCATCACGTTGCTCGCGTTGGCCAGCTGGATCGTTCCACGCTCCTGGCAGGACAAACCGTCCGTTTCAAAAGTTGTGAAACGCCCCGATACGACCCCAACACCAACACCGGTTTCGATTCGAAGCGCCAAGCAGTCCGCGTTTCGCAGGCGCGTGCTCGACCTGAACGCCTACTACTGGCTCACCTCGCGCAACCGTTTCAAGCCGGTTCAAGTCTGGGCGTTCCTCGCTGCGGGCGGCCTGTGGTAGCTCTTCATTTGGAAGGCCCACGGTGACACCCGGCTCGATGCCTTCGTCTATGTCACGCTGGCCGTCATCATCAACTCGACGTTGAAAATCTGGATCGCGCTCGAAGCGGGGCACCGGCTTCTGGAAGACAAACGGGCCGGTGCCCTTGAGCTGCTGCTGACGACACCGCTCAACGGAATGCAGATTCTGGGAGGACAACTGCTCGCCTTGCGCCGTCAATTTTTGTGGCCGCTACTGCTCGTCGTGCTGGTCGAGCTCCTGATGATGGGCCATCTGGCACAAGGATCGGAAGCGCCCAGGGTGATCGGCCTCTGGCTGGCTGGAATCGGTATGTTGCTCTTCGACATTGCTGCGCTCGTCTTCACCTCGATGGCTGCGGCTCTTTCGGGCAAAAGTTTACACAAAGCCAATCTGGGCACGCTCTTTTGCGTTCTTGTTCTGCCGTGGATTGGGTTTGCGATTATCGCGTTGGGAGCGTCGGTCTGGACCTTTCTTTTTTCCGCGATCCCGCAGTCGCTTAGTTGGAAATTCTATCTTCCGCTCTGGTTCGTTCTCGGGCTGGCCTTCGATGCGTTGTTTGGCTGGAGATCATTTCACCTTCTCCGCACCCGGTTTCACGAATTGGCCGGTCGCCAGGAGGAAACCTCTGACGTCTGGACCGCGCCAAAACCGCGCCGAGCGAAAGGGAAGCAGGCCGGAGCCGCCGTCGAACAAGTTGCTTCGGAACAGGCTGCACCAGTCGTTGCCGAACCGAAACCGAAGCGCCGAAAGAAACGGTTGATCACAGTTTGCGCTCTCATCCTGGTCACCATCGTGGCGGCCTTATGTTACGGAATTACTGAGCCGTCGCCACCGCCACCCGTGATCGTCCATCTCGCAAACAACAATGCGCCGCTGAAAGTATTTCCCAACCGCTTCGGTGTGCTCATCATTCCACCGGACGGTTCCCTCTGGCATTGGGGACAAACCGCAAACCGGTCCCAGCCACTGGCGGAGGTGCCAGTTCGAATCGGGACGGGAACGAATTGGGCAAGTGCCGCAGGCGAAGCCTCGCACTGGCTCGCGCTTCAAAACGACGGAACCCTCTGGGAGTGGGGGCGGCGCTGGCAGACGAATCTTGGAGTTACTCCCGAACAGGTCGGAACCGATACAAACTGGACGAAGATTTCCGCCGGACATCGCCATTCCGCAGCGCTGCGGAACGACGGAACTCTCTGGGCTTGGGGTGACAACTCTTACGCCCAGCTAGGAGTTGCTGTCGGCCCACACCAACCTGTTCCAATCCAAATTGGAACCGACTCGAACTGGTCCGACATCGACGCTCAAGGATTGGCAACATTTGGGTTGCGCCGTGATGGTACGCTCTGGGTTTGGGGTCTTGTCCCGACCCGAACCGGGAATTCATATCAACAGCTCAACCTGCCGACTCCGACACGGTTCAACAACGATACGAACTGGGTGGAGTTGGTGAGTTCGTCGGGGCTCGTCAAGAACCGGCAGGGCGAACTGTGGCACCCAGACGGAGTTCCAGCTGAGAACACTCCTGCCAAAGACAATTGCACCCGCTTCATCTCGATCTCCGTGAAAGGTTCTTTCGCGACCGGGATGCTGACAAAACCGGAACTGACTTTGGGCGGATTTCAAGTACGCGAAAACGGTGCCCTCTGGGCAACTCCCGTTTCCTGGAATTTTGGGCAGACACCGACAAAGGAAAACTGGCAGCAATTTGGTGAACGCTCCGATTGGGTGACCGTCTGGGGAAGCGGCGCGACCATCGTCGGGCTGACCTCCGACAACACGCTCTGGACGTGGGGGCCCGATCTCGGCAAATCGCCGGTCCCGGATTTCGGGACGCGCGTCCAGCAACTAAAGGCCGGCATCATGGGGATTCTAGGCCAACCGAACCGGAACAACACATCAGGCAGTTCCCAACCCATTCAGAAAGAGCCGAGGCCGTTGATGGTTTTTGAGAGGCCGTGACTGACGTTTCCCTCGTCAGTTTCCATTCGCACGAAAAAATATCGGCGAACCGAACGCGTTCAAATCGACTTCGATCGTTGAATCACCGGTCTGGTTGGAGACGTCCTGAACGAAGGTCCATGAGTTGAAATCCGTAGAACGACGGATGGTAACAGCGGAACCGGGTTGACCTTGGACGCGAAGATTCAGTTTGTTGCCCGTGGCACCGGCGGCGATCAACAGTCGGCTTCCGTTTGCCGCCGAGGTGGTGACCACGAGATTGTCCAGGCTCCAGGCCGCCTCGGTCTACTCACCCTTTAATTCGGTCGGTGCCTCGAACTGTGTCTGGCATTCGATTGGCTCAACCGCGCTGTTTATGCTAATCTCCGCCGTGCTACGTCAAATTGTCCTGTTATCGTTATTGTTGTCCATGTTGTGCGGGCAAAATCTGTCCGCCGCCGATCCCCGGATCAACGAGTTTATGGCCGTCAACAAGACCTCGCTGGTCGATGAGGACGGCGACCATTCGGATTGGATCGAAATCTACAACCCAGGCACGACGCCGTTCAATCTGGACGGCTGGTTCCTCTCAAACCGGTCAACGAACCTCACGCAATGGCGTTTTCCGAATATCACGCTGCCGCCAGATCGTTATGTTCTTCTGTTCGCCTCGGGCAAGAACCGGACGCTGGTCGGCCAACCGCTGCACACCAGTTTCAAACTGAACGAGGCCGGTGAATTCCTCGCCTTGATCCGCCCCGACGGCTCGACGACCTCGCATTCCTTCGATCCATTTCCGCCGCAGCGGGAGGACGTCTCCTACGGGTTCAGTTTGAACACCACCGACGCAGTGTTGCTGGCCGAAGGTTCCCCCGCGAAGGCGTTCATCCCGCCGAGCGGCAACCTCGGATTGAACTGGAAGAATGCCGTCTTCAATGATGGCGGTTGGCTCACCGGAACAACGGGCGTTGGCTACGACTACGGCGCGGAGGTCGGGCTCGACGTGGGAAACATGCGGAATACGAATGAAACGGTTTATGCGCGCGTTCCGTTTGCCCTTGCGGACCCTTCACTTTACGAGTTCTACACGCTGCGTTTGAAGTATGAGGACGGGGTCATTGTCTACCTGAACGGCACCGAAGTCTATCGGGACAACGCCCCGGTCTCCGCGGACTGGCAGTCCGGCGCGCCGCTCAACCGCGCCGACGCCATCGCGCTACAGTTTTTCGACATCGACATCACGCCGTTTCGCAACAACCTCGTGGTCGGCAACAATGTATTTGCGTTCCACGGATTGAACAACGGCGTCGGCAGCTCCGATCTGTTGATCTCACCCCAGCTGGTCGGGCGCACCTACGCCAACGGAAGTCCCTCGGCAGTGTTTTTTCCGGAGCCCACTCCGCGCACGATCAATGGAAACGGATACGCCCAGCTCGCGGGAGAGGTGACCATCTCGCGGCCCGGACAGACCTTCACCACGTCACTACAGTTTTCACTCAGCCAGGTAACACTGGTTCAGGGTGCACAGGTTCGCTACACGTTGAACGGGGATGAACCGAATGATACCTCTGCGCTCTACACCGGGCCGGTCACGGTCTCGGCGTCCAGCTACATCCGTGCGCGCGTCATTGAGCCCGGAAAAGGGCCGGGGCCGGTCACCGGTGCGGCCTTCATCAAGCTCGCGCCGGACATCACGAGCTTCACCTCCAATCTGCCGGTCATCGTGATCGACAACTTCGGTCGCGGTGGCTTCTCCGGCGACCCGCAGAAGGAATCGGTGATCTCGTTCTTTGATCCGGTCAATGGCCGCACATCCCCGACGAACATGCCGGGCATCGTCACGCGGGCCGGCATCAAGACCCGCGGTTCCAGCACCGGCGGCCAGCCCAAGCCCAATCTCGCGGTGGAGGCCTGGGACGAATTAAACCGGGACGTCGACATCGAACCATTCGGCATGTCGAAGGAGGCGGACTGGGTGCTCTACGCGCCGTTCAATTTCGATCCCAGCCTGATGAACAATCCGCTCATGTATGAACTGAGCAATCAACTCGGCCGCTACGCCGTCCGCACGAAATTCGTCGAGGTGTTCATCAATACCGACGGGGGCGACGTCGGGATGGGCGACTACTACGGCGTCTATGTGTTCATGGAGAAGGTCGACCGCGAGGGGGACCGCGTGAATATCGACCGCCTGCTGCCCGAGCAGACCCTGCAACCGGAGATCTCCGGCGGCTACATGTTGAAGATCGACCGGGCCGATCCGGGCGACAACGGATTCTATGCGGCCAATCAGAGCATCCGTTACGTCTACCCGGGCGAAACCGACATCCTGCTGCCGGAACGGGACGCGCAGGAACAGTTCATCCGCGGATACTTTGCGGACTTTGGAACGGCTCTTTACGGAAGTTCTTACGCCAATCCCCTGACCGGCTATGCCACACATCTTGATGTCAACGCCGCAATCGACCATCACCTGCTGAACGTCCTGTCCTTCAATGTCGACGCGTTGCGGCTGAGCGCGTTCATGCACAAACCGCGCGGCGGAAAAATCACCTTCGGCCCGATCTGGGATTTCGACCGCGCGCTCGGTTCCACCGACGGCCGCGACAGCAATCCGCTTGTCTGGCGGTCCGAATCGGGTGACGGCGGGACGGACTTTTTCAACTACACCTGGTGGAACCGGCTGTTCACCGATCTGGAATTCTATCAACGTTATATTGATCGCTGGCAGGAATTGCGTCGGACCACGTTCAGCACCGGCAACATCAACAATGTGGTCGACACCTTCGCGGCGGAACTCGCCGAGGCGCAACCGCGCGAACGCACGCGCTGGGGAATCAATCCGCGCGACGGCAGCTACGCCGGAGAAATCGCGTTGAAGAAACAGTGGCTGCTCAACCGCATCCAGTTCATGGAAAGCCAGTTCGTCGCTCCGCCGTCCATGAACGCCGCCAGCGGCCGGGTCAACGTCGGTTTCCAGCTTCAGCTCACCCAACCCGGTCCGGGCGCGCTCTATTTCACGCTCGACGGAAGCGACCCGCGATTGCCGGGCGGAGCGGTGTCGCCGACCGCGTTTCCTTACTCCGGCCCCATCACGATCAACTCGACCGCCGAAGTCCGGGCGCGCGTGTTCCATTCCGGCCACACCAGCCTGACCGGGCCGAACAACCCGCCGCTCACCAGTCGCTGGTCCGGGATCCTCTCCGCCCGTCTCACGGTGGTCCCGACTGCGAACACCACCTCACTCGCGGTGACCGAGATCAACTACCACCCCGCTCCGCCGACGGCCGCCGAACTCCTGTCGAACCCATTGCTGACCGAGGATGATTTCGAATTCCTCGAACTGAAGAACATCTCCGCAAACACGATCGACCTCGTGGGAGCAACGTTCACCGACGGCATCACATTTCAGTTCACGACGAACGCACCGATGACGCTTAACGCCGGGGGGAGGCTCCTGCTGGTGAAGAATGTCAACGCGTTCAATCTGCGCTATGCCGCGAGTCAACTGATCGCCGGTCAATACTCCGGCAGTTTGAACAATAACGGCGAACGAATCGCGCTGGTTGATTTTGCGGGCGCCACGATCCTCGATTTCAGCTTCGAGGACGGCTGGAACCGGTTGACCGACGGGCTTGGGTTCAGTCTGCAACTCCGCTACGAGGACGTTCCCGGCAATCCGCTGAGCCATTCCGCAATCTGGCGCGGCAGCGCGGCGGCGCTCGGTTCGCCCGGAGCGGATGACGGCGTTCCCCAACTCGAAGGACCGGTCGTCATCAACGAAGTCCTCGCGCACACCGACCTCCCGCAGGTGGACACCATCGAACTGCGCAACCTTTCTGATCAGTCCGTGAACATCGGTTACTGGTGGCTGACCGACAGCCTGGACCAGCCGCGCAAGTATCAGTTTTCCACCGGAACCACAATTCCCGCGAACGGCTATCTCCTCGTCGACGAATCGAATTTCAATGCGGATCCGCAATCGACCAACAGCTTTCGCTTGAGCTCGCTGGGTGACGAGGTCTGGCTGTTGTCGGCGAACTCCATCGGTGATCTGACCGGCCACCTGCACGGGCTCTCCTTCGGCGCAAACCTCAACGGCATCACGCTCGGTCGCATCGCGAACTCTGTCGGCAAGGAACGGCTGGTCCGACAGTTTTCCAGCACGTTGCCCGGGGAAAACTCCGCCGTCGCCACCGGCCCGATCGTCATCAGCGAGATCATGCATTTTCCTCCAGACGCAAACGGAGTCGGCAACAACCGGGATGAATTCATCGAACTCCGGAACATCACCGCATCCCCAGTCAATCTCTTTGACCCCGGTCATTTGACCAACACCTGGCAGATCGCGGACGGCGTCAACTACACCTTTCCGCAAGGCACGACGATTCCGGCCAACGGCCATCTGCTCATCGTCAGCTTTAATCCGGTGAGTGACACCGCATCACTCGCCGCCTTCCGCAGCGCTTACAGCCTGACCGGCAACGAAACCATCCTCGGTCCGTTCAACGGAAAACTGAACAACGCCGAGGAACGCGTCACTTTGCTGATGCCGGACCGCCCGCAACAGGCCCCCGCTGAAAATCCCGGCTTCGTCCCGATGATTGAGACGGATTCAGTGCGCTACGGCGACGGCTTTCTCTGGACCACCAACGCGAACGGCAGCGGCCGGTCACTCCAACGACTGTCAGTCACGGATCATGCTGATGAACCGTTGAACTGGATCGCCGCGAGTCCGACACCAGGATCGTTCAACGGCTGGACCTCCATGGATTCGGACAACGACGGCCTGCCCACGGCGTGGGAGATTCTGTTCGGCCTGAATCCCGATTCGAACACCGGCATCAACGGAGCCACCGGCGATCCGGACCTCGATGGTCTCAGCAATCTCGACGAATGGCGCGCACACACCAATCCGAATGATGAAACCGACTACCTCCGCCTGAGCCCGGTGATCCAGAGCAGCGGACTGGTCCGACTTCAATTCACGGCCGCCGTCGGGAAACGCTATCTGCTCCAGTCAACCGACAACCTCGCGGTATCCAACTGGACAACGATCCAACACGTCCCCGCCGCCAGTCGCAGTGTCCGCGTCGAGATGATCGTACCGGAGACTGCCGGCGCATCGTTCTTCCGAATCATCAGTCCGCCGTATTGAACAGATACCAGGGGCCTCTGCTCGGTCTCACCTATACCGATCAAGACTGTCGATTTTCAGCGATGAACTGAGCAAAATCGTCGTCGCCCAAGCCCTCCGCGAACTCGAGTTCAAGCTACTTTGCAGTCAACACGCGGACGCAGTCTATCGATACGCCCGCTCGCTGCATCGGTGGCCGGGCTGATGCGGAGGACGCCACCCAGGAGGTGTTGCTAAACCTAAAACCGGAGATGTGAACCACGGAAGGGAAAACACGGATCAGGAACGGCTTGCACATACGGATTCATTCTCCCGTCGGGTGCGTATGAAACTGAGGGTCAAGGTGGAGTGAGTTCTCCGAACGAACTTTGAGCGCACGGGGCGGAATCAGTTCTCCGGTCTTCAGCCGCCCGTGCCCAAGACCTTTCGGCGGTTCACCGCCTTCCTCCATGCGGGGCGGAACGGGATTCAGAGGTTGCCCCAAGCCATCGCAGGCTCGTTCGGAGGCCGAATGTCGGCTTCCCCTCGCCCCACCTTTTCAGCATCCGGCGCATCCGGTTGACCCTCAGTTTCAAACACACCCGATCGTGGAATTGGCCGCCAGAAAAATCCTCAAATCTAATCCTTTTGAGCGATAGACAGGACCGCCGCGTCATGTAGTCTTTCACCAATTCGATTCATGCCGTTTACCATTGCAATACCATTAAACAGGGAGCAACTCGCCGGGGCAACTGGGTGACCCCGAGGAGTAGCTATCAGTCAACACTCCGGTCAACATCACCGACCGACGCGACCTGAGGTGGCGATACCCTGAGCGTTATCAAAATTGAAACAATAACTGGCAGCAACTTAACTTTTCTAACATGAGATCAAACAGTAGCGTTATCCCCAACAACATGAACGTCACCTCATTTTATAGTCCCTGTTTCTTCCTCGTGTCGATGCTGATGGGCATCAACGTTTTTGGAGCGGAGACGGAGAAGTGGGTGACTGTTTTTGACGAACAGTTTGCGGACAATCCTCACGAACGCTTTCACCTGAACCCGGTGAGTATTCCGGGGAGCACTTCTTCGGGAGGCACTGGAAGCTACGACGATGAGGGTCGCTCCTACGCGATGGGTGGGCACCTGTCGCTCATCCGTCCAGTTCAGGCGGGTGCGCATGTGGAGCTGGAATTGATGCTACAATTTAGGCCGCCCGAAGAAGAGGAGCCGGCGAAATTACAGACCGAGTTCAAGTTCGTATTATTTGATCGCACGATTGTTAGCGTCCAGTTGCAACGCTCCAAGAACCCTGAGGTATCGACTCTGGTGAGTTTCGTGAAGGAAACATCGAATCAGAACAGGGTGATTAGAGCGATTCAACTGCCGGAGGCGCCACGGGATGGGAAATGGCTTCTGCGTTTTCGACATGGTCTCCTTACTCTAGTTCAGGGCACAAACACCATCGGCAGTGCTGCCGTCGGGCGGCTCGGTGTTCCAGTCGCGGGTGTGGTATGGGTTCAGAGAGGCGGGACGGTCGTGTGCGAGCAAATGATTCTCAGTGGAGAACCGTTTTCAATGGTGTCTGCTGATGATCACGAAATATTGCAGCAAGCATCCCAACTCAATCAAGAGGCGCATGAACTCCTCAGTGGCGGACATGCCGATGAAGGGTTGGTCAAAATGAAGGAAGCTTCCGCAATGTTCGTGAAGGTCCATGGTGAAAACCATTATGACGCGGCAAACTCCTACTTGAATCTCGCGGCCTTTCAAAACGCATTGGGGAACAAGGATGAAGCCAAAAAACTGCTAAACAAAGCTCTGGCGATTCACGAGAAGATCCTTGGGACAAACCACCCGCATACGACGCAGACTCGATACAACCTGGGCGAGAGTTATCTTGAATCTGGAGACAAGGAAAAGGCGGAGCAGTTGTGGGCGCAGTGTCGCGACGATTGGACTGCTGTTTTCGGTCCGGACTATCCGCAGGTCAAATTGCTCGAAAGCGTTTTGCCGCAACTTTGACGGAGTTGTTGGGGCAGTGTGATCCACAGAGCCCATCATCACCGAACGCTTGCTTTCGCCATCCACCAATACTTTACGACGCACGCGCGCCCATTGTTCCATGGGCACATCTATTAACTAACTCAAAACGAAAACAGGCGTCAAAAATCCCTTGTTTTACGGCATCGATCTTCAAAGCAACTAAGTTAATAGATGTGCCCTACTGGGTAAAAGTCACGGGAGGTATCGCTGGAGCGGTCCGGATTTACGGGCCGGGAACGATTCAGCTTCATGAGCCCGGAGACCAGGATCAATCGGTCGACTAAAAGATGGTTGACGATTTCGTCCCGAGAGACTTGCTCCACGATGAGCGTGCCGACATGGTGAGAGGAACTGAGTGATGTGGTGTTTCTCGAAAAATATTTTTCATGAAGTGAATACTCACTGGGCGAAACGCATCGCAATCATTCTGGTACTCGCGGGCTTCGCAAGCCCGCGTGGCTTCGCCCAGCAGTCAGAGTTTCCTCCTTTGCCAGCTCCGGTTCAGGCACCGGTCGTGGATGTGGCTGTGGATGCAGACGATTTCCGGATCTGGACTTCAGAGGATGGTCTGATCAGCAATTCTATTCGTGCGATGGCGCAGACGCCGGACGGGTATTTGTGGTTCGGGACTCATTCCGGTCTCAGTCGTTTTGATGGCAAACGATTTGTAAATTTCGATCCCAAGTCCGACCCACGCCTGCCTGGGGGCAACGTTTCCTCGTTGCTGGCGGACGATAACAATCAACTCTTCGTGGCGGTGAAGGGAGCGGGGCTTTTTGTTTATGACGGCACCGCATTCAATCCGGTTCCCGGCAATGACAAACTCCGTGAGTTGATGGCGGATGGGGATTGGATCGACGGCCTTCAATCCGGCGACGATGAATCAATGTGGTTCCGTGTCGGCACTTCCAGCCTGGTTCGGCTGCATTCTGACGGACGCATTGAGCGGTGGCCGGCGACGTTGTTTGCCCGGCCGGATTCGGAGGTTGGAGGGAATCCCAATTGGTTGACTGCCACTAGTCCGCTTCCGGACGGTGGGTTGCTGGTTCCCAGTACTCAGGGCCTTTCACGATTTCAACCGGACACAGGTGTTTCCGCTTCCCTTCCTATTAATACGGCCCATAAATACATTCAATAAGATTGACATTCGGTGCTCATCGATTATTGAGAGGTATCAAAAAGCGAGACGCCAGAAAACTCTCATCTCAGGCGCAGTATCTCATCCGTGAGACCGCCGTCGCAATG
>JBDNGP010000241.1:0-12220 GCA_041689265.1 Verrucomicrobiota bacterium | reverse complement strand
TCGATGCGTTCGTCGAACAATACAACAAAAACTGCGGCCCCTTCATCTGGACCAAGGGCCCGGAAAAACTCAAACGCATCATCGAGCTCACAAAAAACTACCAGAAATCATTGCACACAAACTAACGGGCCGATGCACTAGAACTGAATTTCAACCGCAGATGGACGCAGAGGCACACAGATGGAGACAGGTTTGCGGCGGACGCCGACATCGCAATTCGGTGCCAAGCTTCGTTTCCTTTGCTCGCTTCTGTTCAAAAAATAACCCGATGCAAAGATGAATAGATCACCGTTCGTCATTCAATGGTGGAAGGAGCTGCGCGCGGTGCTGCCGGTCTGGGCGGCGGTGATGTTTGGCCTCGGCTGCCTGTCCTTCCTGTACCCATCCACCGGTGGCCACGACGAAATACGTTTCGTGGTTTTTGTCATTGGTTCGGCGATCGTCTGCTCTTTTGCCTGCACACGGGAGTTTGAAGATCGCACGATCATGCTCCAGTTCAGTCAACCGCAGGACAAGTTGTGGGTCCTCCGGCGCAAGGTCCTGATCGTCACCCTTCTTCAGTTCGTCTTCTTCGCAGGGTACGTATTTCTGGCGGGAGGCAATGCACGAAACCTGGATACTGCCTTCCGGCCCGGCGGGTGCGTTTCCGTTCTCGCGGTTTTCTCGTGTCTCATGTGGGGAACAATTCTCCGCAACACGCTCAGCGCCGTCGTCGTTTCATTGTTGTCGGGAACACTCATCATGTTTGGTCTCGCGTCACAGATCGTCGAATGGCTGGTGAAGATCTATGGAGCCCCGAACGGCGAAGTGTTTGTGTTGGAAGTCGTGCTGGGCTTGACCGGGGTCTATGCGATTTGCAGCGCCGGTCTGGCGGTCTATTTCTGGGGTCGGCTACAAATGACCGGGGAGCAGACTCCAGCCTCCGGATTGGACGTTCGCATGACATCCCGGTTCCTCGGTCACACGGCATTTCAAAAGATCCCGGCCTGGCTCGCGATGGTTCGTAAAGATATCGGGCTCGTTCGATACCTGTTTTGGATCGGGGGGCTTTTTGTCGCAACCGCCGTCTGCTTCATCGCTGCGGACACCGTGATGCAGCGGGCGATCCATGATGCTGAGACGGCGTTGAGCGGGCTGACTTTGGGGACATACGAGTACAACGAAAGCCAGATCACTTACGGAAGTTTGGTTTGGTGGCGATCCGCATTGGATGCCATCGGGTCCGCACTGTTCGTCCTTCAACTGGCGTTGGTGCCGCTCCTCGGCGGTGCTCTTGTGTTCACTGAGGAAACCCAGATCGGGAATCGCGCGTGGCAGCTGTGTCAGCCGATGCGTTCGCTTCATCAATGCCTGCTCAAGTTCGCCACCGGTCTCGGGGTGAGCTTCCTCATCGGCCTGTTGATTCCCGTCGCAGTGGCCTACGCCTCCGTTCGCACCGGAGAAATGGTCGGGCCGGGTTTTGAACGGGGCGCGATCTCGCAGGCCGTCACGTTGCATTTACTGCTGTTCAGTGTCGCCGCGTGGTGCGCCACCTGGAGCCGCACGACCGTCACCACGGTCATGAAGACGTTTCTCGCCATTCTGGGTTTCAACCTCATCACCACGCATCTCGCCTTGGTCGTGGATGTCCGGCTGTCGTCCATGTTTGGCTACCAACACAGCGTCTACAATTTCGTCGAGCAGGACTGGCGGATCACCGCCGGGATGCTGATCCTGCTGGCAACGGCGGCCACTCTGTTCAACTTCCGTTCGGCGGACATGCCGACCCGCCGCTGGCTGGGACAGGGGGCCGTGTTTGCAGTATCTGAGTTCATGCTGGCGCTCGCCCTTTTCCGCCTCGGTTGATGAACAAACCGCCAATTCCCAACGTTGCAAAATGCCCCGCCTGCGGGCAGCCCAACGCGTGCGCCCGCGCGGCGAATTCCGCGGCGACCAATTGCTGGTGCCGTGCAATTCAGTTGCCAGCCGAACTCCTCGCGGAAATCCGCGCTGAATTCCCTGAATCGAGCTGCCTTTGCAGACGCTGTCTGGAAACGCGGCTCGCCGCTTTCGCAGAGGACAGGAGTTGAACCGACCGTTTGAACTGTTTGATTCCGGCGCTGTCCAAGGACTTGATGAAACGAGCAAGAATAACGATTCCCTGGAAAGAGGGGTTGCACCTCCGTCCGGCCGCGCAGGTGGTGAAATGTGCCCAATCGTTCCGCTCCACCATCTCACTGAAAGTGAACGAACGCATTGCCGATGCCCGGAGCATTTTTGGAATCCTGCTGCTCAGTGCGACACTCGGCGCTGCCGTGGATCTTGAGGTATCCGGCGCGGACGAGGAACTGGCTCTGACCACCATGACCTCCCTTTTTGAATCCGACGACAGTCCGCACATCGACGACGACGGCCGGACCCTCGGCGACCACAGGCAACCTCTCTGATCAAGGGAACACGCCGAGCGTCAGCTGAAAGTCACGTTGGCTGTTAGGGCGTGTCGCTCCGCGCGGTCCGTCGGTGGCCGGACAGAAATGCAACCACACCAACCGAGAGAGGATTCGAGAATCTCAAAGCCCATCACGGACCGCATGGAGTGACGGTTCCCGCCCCACGCTTTCAAACGCACTCTTCTCACACTCCACCTCCGTGTTTGCGGGGACCAGAATCCCGACCCGGTAGTTGGTTGTGATGTGATGCCCTTTCTCATAGTAAAGACTGGACTGCGTGTCGAGCCGGTCGCCTTTGGCGGCCAAGGCCGGTTTGCCTTTGCCGACTGCTAGAAGCGGCGCGAGCAGGACGATCAAAAATAAAGAGCGGAACGGCAATTTCCCGATCAAATGTCCTCGTGGCATGAGATTCAAACACCAGCCCGCAGCAGCCCTGACCAGCCGAAACGGCCATGACGCTCAGCGCTCCTTGCATCCACAAAAATGGTTGTCGTGAAGGACGCGGGGAGCTTCCGACAGATCCCGAGCCGATATCGTCGGCGCCGGGAAAACATGCCTCGCCTAGAGGGGGCGGATTTGACAGGTTGGTCCGCAATACGAATGAGCTATTCCTCAGTAGAAATTTGCGCTGGCGGTGGCGGTCAGGCGCTGGGCCTTGAGATGGCGGGGTTTGATCATCAGGCCCTGGTCGAGTATGAGCCGCAGTTTTGCGCCACGCTTCGTCAGAATCGACCGAACTGGAACACCATTCAGGAAGACGTTCGCAATTTTGACGCCTCAAAATTTCGAGGTATCGACCTGCTTGCGGGAGGAGTGCCTTGCCCGCCGTTCAGCATCGCGGGAAAGCAGCTTGGGGCCGACGATACGCGGGACATGTTTCCGAGCGCCCTTTCGATAGTTAAGCAGATGAAACCAAGGGCCGTGCTTTTTGAGAACGTTTCAGGATTCGCTTCGGCGCGATTTGAGCACTATCGGAACGATTTGATGGCCGAGCTCGCGCGGCTTGGATATCAGCCAGAGTGGAAGCTGTTGCAGGCAGCCAAATATGGTGTTCCGCAGCTTCGTCCAAGATTTGTGCTGGTCGCCCTCAAACCGGCTGACGTGAAATATTTTGAATGGCCGGAAGAAACCGGACCACACCGGGGGGTGGGCGAAACACTGGTGGAGCTGATGGGAGAAAACGGATGGGCCGGTGCCGAAAAATGGGCGCTGCGGGCGGCGGGCATTGCCCCTACCATTGTCGGTGGCTCGAAATTGCACGGTGGCCCGGATCTCGGTCCGACCCGGGCCAAAGAGCAGTGGCGAAAGATGGGGGTGGACGGAATGGGGATCGCCAATGCCGCGCCCGACGAAAATTTTCCGGAAGATGCAAACCCCAGGTTGACCGTCAAAATGGTTGCCCGGCTTCAAAGCTTCCCTCCCGAATGGGAATTCAGCGGCAAAAAGACTGTTGCCTATCGGCAGGTAGGAAATGCGTTTCCTCCGCTCGTCGCACGGGCAGTGGGCCTTGCGATCCGGCGTGCTCTCAGCGGATCACGAAAACCCGCCGGACGTCTTGCGGTCGAAAACGGTGCGATGCGACTGCTTGAAACGCCTCCAAAGAAACGACCTCGTCAGGCTGCCCGGCGATCATAGTTTCCGTTCCCTCCGCGACGTTCTTCCATACGTGCCGCGAACTCCGCCCTGCCAACGGCATGTTCATGGTGACGGCTCCTTTCATCGGCTAATAGGCATGACACACTATAGTCTATGGACGGCTTTTCCCCCCGATGTCAGAAGAGGCGTACATTGTCGACCATCGCGTTTTCAAAGAGATTCGGAATCACTGTGCGTTCTTACCGAACGAAGGCCGGTATTTCTCAGGAGACCCTCGCCGAACTGTCCCGGATCCACCCCACCTATGTCAGCATGGTGGAGCGGGGTGTCAGGAACGCGACCCTCGACGTTGCAGCCCGGATTGCCGACGCGCTACAGGTTCCGTTTTCCAAGCTGATTGAAGACGCTCAAGCGCAGCCGGTCCGGAAAGGGAGGACGAAACGATCATGACCGGTCAACCCCACTCGGACGAAGAATTGGCGACCGTCGCCGCTTCGATAAATGCACTCGATCCCAAAGGCGCGATAACCGCACAGGTCATTCGTCGGACCATTGATCAGCTTTACGACGGACAACGGACGGGACGTTACTGCTGGGAACAATTGTACAAGACAGAAAAGACCCACTGCGGAACGCTCGCCGAAATTAACTTCCAGCGGGAGTTCGCCTTGGCCGACGGCGACACCCTGGACTTTCGAATCGCGGATGTGGAGGTGGATTGCAAATACTCCCAACGGGTCGGCGGCTGGATGATTCCACCGGAAGCCGTCGGGTACATCTGTCTGTTGCTGTGGGCGAGCGATTCCGACGATCCCCGGTGGAGCATGGGCCTTGTGCGGGCGACTGCCGAACGCTTGAACACCGGAGGAAACCGCGACCAGAAATCAACGTTGAACAAATCTGGCCGCGACTCGATTTGCTGGCTGTTTCAAGAGAGCCAGCTACCTTTAAACGTCCTGCTGAGCCTTGAGGCAGACGTTGTGAAAAGAATATTCGCTCAACGTTCCGGACAAAAGCGGGTGAACGAACTTTTCAGGAGTGCTCAAGGAATGATTGTCCGACGGACCGTCATTGCTACGGTAGCGCAACAGGAAGATTACATGAAGCGGGTGCGGGCCAACGGGGGAGCGCGAACGGCGCTTCGCGACGAAGGAATAATCGTTCTTGGTCAGTACGATTCGCACGTGCGAATTGCCGAAGCGCTTGGCCTGCCGGTTCCCGAACACGGTGATTCGGTCTCCGCCCGGGTTTCCCCCGCGACTCAGGGTGAAACCGGAGCGGTTGAAATATCAGGAAGTTTCTGGCGAATATCAAAGTCGGCAGACCCCGTAGCCAGCGCCCCTGTTCTTCCACGCATCTGAGGCAGTCTTGAGTCTCGGCAAGTATTGTTGGCCGACGACATCGAAGGATTCATCACCGCATCACGGAAACACGCCCAGCGTCAGGTAGCTTTGGCCGACGCGGTCGATGGCCATGTAAAACGCGGCGGTGCGGAGGTCGGGCAGGGACCGCGATTTCCAGATGTCCCGAATCATGTTGTAGGAGTAGGTCATCGTGTCTTCAAGCGCTTCAAAGACGTAGCCCTTTTCCGTGGGACCCTCGATCAACAACTGGCGGTCCGTGGGGTCGAAGAATTTTCCGACCATTTTCTCCAGCGATCTCACGAAGTTCTTGTTGCGGATCTCCTCATGCTTGGCGCTCATGCGGCCAAAGCTGACGTGGGACAGATTCTTCAGCCACTCGAAGTAAGACACGGTAACGCCGCCGGCATTCAGGTATAAATCAGGAATGATGAACACGCCCTTCTTGCGGAGAATCTCGTCCGCACCAAACGTCACCGGACCGTTCGCCGCCTCGGCGATGATCTTCGCCTTGATCCGGGACGCGTTGTCGACGGTGATCTGATTTTCCAATGCGGCGGGCACGAGGATGTCGCAGTCCATCTCCAGCATTTCGCCGGGCGTCGCCACGTTTTGAGCCCCCGGGAAATTGTGAATGCTGCCGGACTCAGTCAGGTGTGTGAACACAGCCTCCACATCGAGCCCGTCCGGGTTGACGATGCCGCCCTCCTTTTCAGCGATGCCGATGATGATCGCCTTGCCCTGTTCCTGTAAAAACTTCGCCGCGTGAAACCCGACGTTGCCGAGCCCTTGAACGATGACGCGTTTCCCTTTCACGCCCGGAGTAATGTTCAGCTCGTTCATGTCCGCCGTGTGGCTGAGCGCCTCGCGGATGCCGTAGAAAACGCCGAGCCCCGTGGCTTCCTTGCGCCCGGGGATGCCGTGAAGCGACAGCGGTTTGCCGGTCACGCACGCGTAAGGATTCAATTCGCCCGGCGACAACATCGCGTACGTGTCGGCGATCCAGGCCATCTCCGCTTCGCCCGTCCCGTAGTCCGGAGCCGGAACATCGACGGCCGGCCCGATAAAATTTTTCTTCACCAGCTCCGTCGTGTAACGACGGGTCAGACGTTCCCGAAAACCGGCGGACACGGCGTGCGGATCGATGCGCACCCCGCCCTTCGCGCCGCCGAACGGTACGCCGACGATCGCGCACTTGTAGGTCATCAACGCCGCGAGCGCGATGACCTCGTCCTGATTGACCGACGGGCTGAAACGGATTCCTCCCTTGGTCGGCATCCGGTGGTGGCTGTGCTCCACCCGATACGCTTCCACGACCTCGATGGTGCCATCGTCATTCTTCACCGGGAACCGCATCCGGTAGACGGCGTTGCACGCCTTGACCTGGTTCAGCAGTCCGGGCGAAAGATCGGTGAGGGCGCCGGCCCGGTCGAAGTATTGGTTGATGGAAGTGAGAAACGGACTCCGAGGAAGCAGTCGGGTATCATCAAGATTTGCCACGCGCAAATCCTGCCAGAAGTTGATCGGATGCCAAGAGCCAAGATGACGGTCCGTCCCCCGAAAGGCGGCTCCCCGCGCCTACTTGATCGGGCGGATGCGGACGTCCTTGAACTGAACGGTCATCACCGGGCCGACATGGATCTGGAGCGCCAACACACCGGATTTCGCGGCGTGCGCCTTGTCCTCGTCGATCACCGAAACCGTCACCCGACCGTTGATGATGTGGGTCAGCTGGTTGCCGTTGGCGATAATCGTGTAATCGTTCCATTCCTCGTTCTTGATCACGTTCTGGATGTCCTTCGTGTCGCCAACCGATCCTTCCACTTCCACCGCGAAGTCAGCCGACTTGTCGTTCGCCGGATTTTTCTCCTTGGAAACGATCTTCGTTACCTGACCGCGCTGGGCGAGGATGCCGCGTCCACGTTCTTCGTAGAGAATGCCGGAATAGGTCGTGCCCGCTTCGAAGTCTGCCTGGTACCCACCGACGATGGGACCAAACTTGCCTTCCTCCAAAACCTTGCTGCGATACTGGATGCCGGAATTGCCGTTCACGATCTTGTATTTCAGGCGCAATTCAAAATTTCCAACCGGGTTCTGGTGAACGAGAAACGTGTTGTGTTTGATCTCGGTCTCCGGCGTGGTGCCCGTCTTGCCGGTAATCGCACCATCCTTTACGGACCACAGTTTTGGATTGCCCGTCCAGCCGGTCAGATCCTTGCCGTTGAACAGGCTGGTGAAGCCGGGCTCCGTTCCGCCCTCGTGATGATCAGCGAAAAGGTTGGACGCAAGTGAAAGTGAAACAACCGTGGCGACAGCACAGGCCGTCTGAAGAGACTTGGTGAATTGCATGTGGCCTAGACGACCCGGGAATCGAACTTATTTCAATTCTATTTTCTGAGTTCCGGCCAATACAAAATTGGCTTGTGGGCAAAAATGCGCGCCCACAGCATCTCGGTTGTATGAGGTTGTTGATTTTGAGGGGCGCGTCCCCCTTCTTGTTAATGCTGGTGTTGGGCTGCGGTGCAGCTTTGGCAGCAGACCCGTTTGACATCTGGCATTGGCGAAATCCGGAGCCGACAGGGTCTCGACTCAAAGATGTTGCATATGGGGCAGGGCGATACGTTGCGGTTGGTGAGAACGGAGACGTTTTGGTGTCGAACGATTCCAAGAATTGGAATGCTGCCAGGGCTCCGTTAGTTAGCACTCTTCGCGGAATTGCATATGGGGCAGGCCAATTCGTTGCGGTTGGTGAATCTGGAACGGTAGTTTCTTCTGAAGATGGCACTACTTGGAAGAAAGAGACTACAGGCACGTTGGTCCGCCTCAATGACATCTGCTGGAGTGGAGCAATATTCACAGCCGTTGGGAATGACGGAACAATCATGACTTCACCAGAGGGATCAACATGGACTCTACGCAGTACTGGGGGAGATGATATTCAAGCGGTTGACTCCGGGGATGGACGAGTCATTGCGGTGGGCGGCTACCCGAGCAACGGAGGGTCTACTACGAATCCAGATCCTCCGAGGCCCCTTGTGTTGGTGTCCACCACCGGGGTCAACTGGACATCGCATCGCCCGCCGGCCATTCATTCGCTTACTGGGGTGGTTTACGGAAACGGTCGGTGGGTTGCTGCGGCAGAGGACGGAGATTCCTAGACTCTCTCCTATACCGACATTCGTGCACACCGCAATCAGTTCACTTTGGGATTCGGAAACAATCGCTACGTTTTGGCCGGGGGAATTTACCATTCAAGTTTCGACAAGATTTGGACATCGCTCAACGGAATCGATTGGACGTCGGTTCCATTCTCGGAATTTGTGAACCCATCGACTGGCATTGCGTATGGAGATCACGGCTTTGTTGCTGTCGGTGGGCTGTGGGCAATTTCACATCACTCGATAGTCAGTTCCCCGGACGGGGTGGAGTGGGAATTGCAACCAATCGACTCGAAATACTTCGGCGGCTGGGTGTTTGGTGCCGGTGACTACGTTTTTGGGAGAACTTTTAGGCACCAACCACCATTAAGCCCGCAATTCTCGGAACAGGGGACCGATGTTTGGATTTCAAAAACTGGTCAGGAGTGGCGACGAGCGACCATCTCGGCGCATGAGAGCATCAACTGGATTTCATTTGGTGACGGAGTATACATTGCAGTTGGATCAACTGGATCGATTTTCGCGTCCCTCGATGGTTTTTCGTGGGAGGCAATCGATTCCGGGGCTTCGAATACGTTGAACGCCGTTACTCATGGCGACGGAATGTTCGTTGCCGTGGGAGCACTCGGCGCGATTCTAACTTCCGCCGATGGTAAAAGTTGGGCGAGCCAGAACAGTAACACCACGCGGGATCTTACTCAGGTGAGCTGGAACCACGGTTTTGTCGTGGCAGAACGACCGGGGTTCCAGCTTCCAGATGGTTGGACGGAATCTGGAGTCCTGACCTCAAGTAATGCAGTCGATTGGAGCGTTCATCGCCCGAATGGTGGTTTGTGGCTTCAGAGCGTAATCCCATGGAGAGATGGATTCGCGGGGATCGTTGAGAATCAGGGAGCGGTATCGGACGACGGAATAGCTTGGACCAAGACTGGCCCTGTATCGACGTATTACGCTTCTGAAATCTGTTCCGTCGACGGTTTGTTGGCGTACGTCCCATCCGATTCCAGCCCAATGATGACCTGGTCGGCGGACGGCACAAACTGGTTGTGCTCTCAGTTGCCTTGGGCAACAACGCCGAACCAACAGTCTGCGATAACAACTCTCGCAAGTGCGCACGGAACATTGCTGATTCGCAGCCGTGCCGAGAATCTAATTCAATCGGAACCTGTGATTCCTCGAGCGCCTTCGTTGAACGAATTGCCGTTCATCATTTCTGGCGGACCGGGCCGCGATGCTGTCATCCAGATAAACGTCAGCGGGTCTTCGCCGTTCAGTTACCAGTGGAAGCGTGACGGGATTGATATTGCGGGTGAAACAACCCGCTGGTTGACGCTTACTTCGGACGAGCCTCCCGGTCATCTTTATTCCGTGGAAGTGACCAATCAAATTGGTGCCGTGACCAGTGACGCAACTCAGGTAATGGAACCCGATGCCCCAAATCTATCAATCAATTACGATGGATTGATCGGCGTCAACGTTCGTGGAAACACTGGACGACGTTACGTACTGGAAATATCTGATCATCTATCGACTGATTCGATTCCAGCCATCTGGCGGAAGGCCTCAGAATTCCGTATTGAAACCGGCGATGAGGCACGTGTGCTTCCGTCGCTACTGGGAAGCCCTATCAACCTGTTTTTCCGGGCCAGAGTCACAGAGTGATCAGTCAGACTTTCCAGTCCCCCTCAAACAAAAACCCCGAAGACCTTTCGGTCTCCGGGGCATGAATTTCGGAATTCGGCGTTCGGCACCCGGCCAATGAAATCTACTTCTTCCCAAACGCTTTCTTAAGGAACGTCAGCCCCTTGGTCGCGATCTCGTTGCGAGTGGGTTCCATCTTGCGCCAGATGGCGGCGGCGCGGGCGATGACCTTCACGTCGGTGGTGAAGGATTCAATCACGACGTCGCCATTGTAGCCGATGGATTTCAGTGCCTTCACAATCGGCACCCAGTCAATGTGATCGTTCCCGGGCGTGCCGCGGTCGCTGCCGCAGGCGTGGAAGTGACCCAGAAGTTTGCCGGCCTTCTTGATCGCGGCGGCCTGGTTCTTCTCCTCGATGTTCATGTGGAACGTGTCGAGGTGCAGTTTCACGTTTGGTTCTTTGACGGCTTTGATCAGCTTCAAGCCCTGGTCGCAAGTGTTGAGAAAATCCGTTTCAAACCGGTTCAACGGTTCGACATCAATCTCGATGCCCTTTCTGGCGGCATACTTCGCGAGCCCTTTCAGGTTCTTCACGACAACGGCGAATTCTTTTTTCTGCTGCTTCGGCTCCACGGCATCCGCTTTGCCCACGACGGAATACACCGGACCGATGACCTTCGGGCAACCCATGATGGCCGCTTGATCGATGATCGCCTTGATGTAGGTGACGCCGGTTTTCTGGTCGGTAGCGCTGCCGCGCAGATCGCGACCCGGTCCCATGCAGGCGCATACGGAACCGATGGCGATGCCCGCCTTTTCGGCGGCGGCCTTCAGCTTCACAGGATCGATGTGCGACGGATCTTCGATGGGAATTTCCACCGTGTCGAAGCCCCACTTCTTGTACTGGCTGAACAGCTTGGTGCTGGCGGTGGTGAACGGTGAAACCTGTAGGAATGAATTAATGCCAAATCTCATAATGATGTGGCCGGAAACTAGAAAAAGAGCGCACGCGGGTCAAAGATTAAAAAAGCGCTCCGTCACTAACGCGGCGCATCTGGACACTTGCCCCCAATTCGTCCGCAACCGGCGGAGCCGGGAGCAAAGTGGGGGGGGCATCTTGCCCCGGCGTACCCTGATACTGCCCCCCGAACAACCATTGACTGCTGGCAGTCCGGAAACACTGTACCTGCAATCCGCGACGCTGGCGCGTTCACCGCTGCTTTTCCCTTGTCAGTCGAGCGACCGAACAGCAGCGTCGTTGCGATGTCGTTGATGGTAAAAATATGTGGGATCACCCGAATGGACGATGCGCAGGCGGCGATCGATGCCGGTGCCGATGCACTGGGCTTCATGTTTTATGAGCCCAGCAAACGTTTCATCACGCCGGCGAACGCCGCTGAAATCATTACTCTCGTTCCCGCGTCCGTTGATCGCGTCGGCGTATTTGTAAATGCAGACGCGGAGACCATCCGTCATGCGGTCGAGGTATCCGGCATCAACGTAATTCAGTTTCACGGCGAGGAATCGCCCGGCTTTTGCGGGACATTTCGCCCGCTCAAAATCTGGAAGGCTTTTCGCATGGAGAACGAGAAGTCGCTGGAGGCCGTTCGACAATTCCGCAACGCCGACGCGTGGTTGCTTGACAGTTACGTGCAGGGCGCGCACGGCGGTTCCGGCGAGACGTTCAACTGGGATCTTGCGATGGAAGCCAAGAAGAATGGCCGGCCGGTGATCCTTGCTGGTGGGCTGGTTCCGTTCAACGTCGCTGAGGCGGTCCGCAAAGTTCAACCTTATGGCATCGATGTTTCGAGTGGGGTGGAATCCGCGCCGGGGATCAAGGACCCCGACAAGATCCGCGCGTTCATCCGGGCTGCGAAGGCCGCGCTCTAACCTGTCCTGTTGCCTCATAACTGAAGGACACCGAAGGGTTTCATGGATTGGGCTTCCATTGCCTCACAACCTGGACACCGTAGCCTTTTTGGTTTTGGGTGTTTTGATTCGTGGTTGAGTTGCTCTTGGAGCGGGTTCGGAGCG